>CAYQRJ010000328.1:0-2505 GCA_964419855.1 uncultured Crocinitomix sp. | reverse complement strand
GTGAAAATTATGTTGATTTTTTTATACTAAACCAATTAAAATAGCGTTTAGCATTTATTGTTATGTAAAATTCTTATTTTTGCGCTTTAAAATATTAAATTTATTATGTCCCAAAATCAAAATTTAAACTCAGAGGAATTATTAACTTTTTTGTGGAGAAAAAGGAAAATATTAATTATTGTTGGTATTTCGGCATTTGTATTATCAATTATAGGGTCGTTGTTAATGCCTAATTATTACATGGCACGTGCCATTGTTTTTCCTACCCAATCCAATTCTGTAAATTTTAATACCAATGGCAGAACAAGTGTGGTTGAATTTGGTGACGAATCTGATGCTGAACGTCTGTTACAAGTATTAATATCGCCAGAGATAAGAGATAGTTTAACCAAAAAATATGATTTATATAATCATTACGACATTGATACAGCCGAAAGTCATGCAAAGTTTGAATTTCAAAAATTATATGAACAAAATGTTATTTTTAGTAGAACCAGATACAATTCTATAAACATTGATGTTTACGACAAAGAACCTGTTGTTGCCACAAACATGGCAAATGATATTGTTAGGTTAGTGGATACGGCAATGAACAGAATGATTAAAGAACGTGCCATAGGTCCTATGTGGGCAGTGCAAGAAGAGGTAAAGTTAATTAAACAAGAGATGGGAGATTACTCTGATAAATTGCGATTATATAGCGATTCTGGTGTAGTAAGTAAAGATGAAAGAGGTGATTTGTATGCCAATTACTTAACGGCTTTAAAAGCTGGACAACATGAATTGGCAAAAGAGATTAAAGCAAAAATTGATTATTCTCAAAAATACGGTTCAGATTATGACCTTTATGAGAATTTAACCATTTATTTTGGAGAGCGTTACTCCAATATATTAGATGCCAATGACCAAGCTAAACAATATGCTAGTACAAACATTCAGCAAACCATCAGACATTCAATGGCTGAAGTACCAGATAAAAAAGCTAAACCAAAACGTTCAATTATTGTTATTGGTGCTACCATTGCTGCCATTGTTTTTGCTATTTTCTTTTTATTGGCTCAAGAAAAATTAAGAGAAATTAAAGCTAAAGTTTAATGCTCAAAACCATTTTACATAACAAATGGTTATACGTTATTTCGTTTTTGTTTATTTTAACCAATGCGTATTTAACTTATAAAGGACAACTCATTTTAAATGTTATTCCCTTTGCCCTTATTATTGTATATGTGGCTTTATTTCATTTTGATAAATTATTTATGATTTTGGTGTTTTTCACACCATTATCTATAAATATTGAAGAATTTACCAATGGAGCAATAGGTTTATTTTTACCTACAGAGCCTATTTTATTTGGCATGCTCTTAATTATAATTTTTATTAGTTTACAAAAACCTGTATTTGACCGTTCCATTTTATTACACCCCATTAGTATTGTCTTTTTTATTCAATTATTATGGATATTTTTTACGGCATTAAACAGTGAATTACCATTGGTGTCATTTAAGTTTTTATTAACTAAACTCTGGTTTTATATTCCTATTTATTTTTATGGTATTTTATTTTTTAGGCAAAATGATAAAAGAATAACTACTTTTATTTGGTTATTTGTTTCGGCATTAACCTTAGTTGTTATTTATACATTAGTTAACCATGCTGCCAATGGTTTTGATGAAGAAACAGGACATTGGGTAATGACCCCTTTTTTTAAAGACCACACCTCTTATGGTGCTATTTTAGCTTTGACATATCCTTTAATAATTGGTTTGTTTGTTGAGAATAAAAGTCCCATTGCAAAACTTATACTTATCTTTTTATTAATTCTGTTTGGAATAGCCATAATTATGTCCTACACTAGAGCAGCTTGGCTGAGCTTGTTTGGAGCATTTTTGGTTTATTTATTAATAAGATTTAAAATAAAATTTAAGTATTTGGCTTTTATTGGATTTATAGGCATACTTTATATTGCCATTAATTGGGTGGAAATTGGGCATGCTTTAGAAAAAAACAGAGCAGAACACGCTACAGAGAATTTAGATGAACGTTTAGAATCAATGGCTAATGTTACCTCAGATGCCTCAAATTTAGAACGCATTAACCGTTGGACTGCTGCTTACGACCTTTGGAGTGAACGTCCAATTTTAGGGTGGGGACCAGGCACCTACGCTATGGTTTATGGTCCTGTTCAACGGGCAGAGAATTTAACCATTATTTCTACTTCATCAGGTAACAGAGGAAATGCACATTCTGAATATTTAGGTCCTTTAGCTGAACAAGGTATTATAGGTATGTTATTAATGTTAATTTTGGTTGGATTAATTATTTACTACGGCATAACGGTCTATTTAAAATTACCTAATAACCATTTTCATAAAACATTTGTTTTAGTTAGCGTGTTAGGATTAATAACCTATTTTGCACACGGTTTTTTAAATAATTATTTAGACACAGACAAAGCCACAGTTCCTGTATGGGGACTAACAGCTTATATTGTAATGTTAGATTTAA
>CAYQRJ010000327.1:0-2543 GCA_964419855.1 uncultured Crocinitomix sp. | reverse complement strand
TGAAGAGGTTAGAAGAACATCTTTTAGAAAGGAAGGAGAGTAGTTTGTCTATTAAGAGTTTTAAAGCTAATTTTATTTAGGACACCATTAATTTATCTCTAAAAAAGGTTACCTTTTAAAACTTATTACATCTTTTAGTAAAGATAGAAAAATGAATCAAGCAAAAATTAAACAATGGTTAATTAAAGGACAAACCGAAAAAGCCTTTACTAAACTGTATAAACTATATCCAAAAGTTGAAAAATACATTTTAATTAATTCTGGGTCTAAAGAGGAAGCGTTAGATGTTTTTCAGGAAGGACTAATTTTATTGTACCATAAAACTAGAACCAATCAAAATTTTACATTAGATGGCTTTTTAATAAAATCTTGCCAATTTTTATGGCAAAACGAACTCCGAAAAAAGAAAGTTAGGCAAGGAAATTCAGAAAAATCAGAAACTTTAACACAAGACGATAGCGAATTAGAGCTATTAATAGAAAAAGAAAATAAACTCATTCAGGTAGAAAATATAGTAAAGCAAATCAGTAAAAAATGTCGTGAGATATTTGAGTTGTTTTATTTCAAATCTATGAGTATGACTAACATAGCCCAAAAGATGGGTTATAAAACTGTACAGTCGGCTAAGGTGCAAAAATACAAATGTATGGAGCAAGCCCGAAACTTGGCAATAGCCAATACTGAACATAATGTTAACACTAAAAACTAAAGTCATGCGAAAAGAATTAAAAGAAATAGAAAACATAGAACGTTATTTACTAAATGTTATGGATGCTAATGAGAAAAATGAGTTTGAAAAAAACATCCAATCAAACCCCAATTTAAAAGCAAAAGTTGACGCCCAAAAATTAGTAATGGATGCCGTTAACAGACTAGCTTTAAAACAAACCGCTAAATCTGCTCATCAATCATATAAATTAAAGGCGCTATTAAGTAAATTAATAATATTAATAAGTGCAATTGCCGTTATTGGTTTTATTACTATCAAGTTAATAAATTCGGATAAATTTACCGAAAAACAGGTAGAAAATACCGAAAAAGTAAATTTTTTACCCAAAAACGATTCAATTTCTAATTTTTCTAACAAAATGTTAGATGAAGAAATTTTCAGAATTAACACAAAACAAGACACAGTAATTGAAAACCAAGATGGAGTTGTTATATATATCCCCGCCAATGCATTTGACACCGACAATGATAATATTGACCTATTGGTTCAGTCTGCACTTAAAGCTGAAGATATTTTATATGCTGGATTAAGTACCACATCTAACGGCAACGAATTAGAAACTGGAGGTATGTTTTACATAGACGCTTTTACTAATGGTAAGCGAATTAAATTAGTTAAAGATTTAGAAGTTAATGTACCCACCCAAAACAAAGTGGACGGCATGCAATTGTACCAAGGCGAAAAAACCACTGATGGTGAAATTAATTGGGTAAACCCTGTGTCACTAAAAAATAAATTAACGCCTGTTGATATTCTTACCTTAGACTTTTTTCCGCCAACGTATAACAACACACTAACCGATTGGGGTTACCCTAAAAAGAAGTTTAAAGATAGTTTGTATTATTCTTTTGCAGAACGAGCTAATCCAAGAATACGCTATATATGGTCATCTATTATAGAAGGTGAAGATTCTGCGTTCAATTCTTCTTGGGGTGGAAGCTCTAACAAAATTATGAATTCTAATGATAATAGTATGTATTATAGTATCGCAGACAAAATGAACGAATATAATAACGTTAAATATTTACCTAAAAATGTAAATGAAGTAATTCAATGGCATTTCAGTGAAGAATATTTAGGCGATAGTATTTTTGAAATTTCTATAACGGCAAATCAAAAAGACGGTTGGCACATATATTCGCAAGAACGTATAGACGGTTGCATTTTTATGCCAACAAAATTTGAATTTACACCTAGTCCTGATTATAAACTTATTGGTAAAACTAAAGAATATGGAACAACTTATCATGTAGGAGATTGGCCAGAAAAAATATTTGATGGAACAAAAGCTGTGTTTAAACAAAAAATAAAGTTTTATACTGAAAATGAGATTATATTAAATTATGCATTTATGGTTTGTAGTAAATCAGCCTGTTTTCCTCCAGAAGAAAGAATGATTACTATTCAATATATGCCTTCATCATATATCAACCCAGCCAGCATCAAAACCATTTGGAACACCAAATTCAACAACACCAATTTAGCTACAAAACAATTTGAGGAACGTTTGGTTTGGATTCATAAATCTTGCAACCAACAGGTGTTAAATTTATACATTAATAATTTAGACAAATCGTTGGCTGAGGTGGATTCAATGGTGATTCCTTTAGTAAGTGGAGAAGTTAAAACTAAATTTATTGAATTTGCTAAACGTAATGATGGTAGGGTAGAGATTGATGATGTTGCCTCACAAAAATTAAGTGATTATTTTAAACTTAAACAAAAAGTAGAAGCCAAAGCATTGGTTGAAACACAACAAAATTATTGGAATCAACAACAAGAAAAGGACAATGAACAAATGGCAGAAAATATC
>CAYQRJ010000326.1:0-2559 GCA_964419855.1 uncultured Crocinitomix sp. | reverse complement strand
ACGGCAACAGGAATTGCAGGTGGTGCTATTGGTGTTTTAGTTCAAGGGTTTAAAAGAGCAGCATTTTCTAATGAGGCAGGTATTGGTTCTGCCTCTATTGCTCACTCTGCTGTTAAAACTAAATATGCGGCATCTGAAGGAATGGTAGCCTTGTTAGAGCCTTTTATTGATACTGTTGTGGTGTGTACCATGACTGCCTTGGTTTTAATTATTACAGGAAATGTAAATCCAGCTAATGCCGGACTAGATGATGCTGGTGCAATCCTATTAACATCATCTGCTTTTGAATCCGCAATTTCATGGTTTCCTTGGGTGTTAACCGTAGCGGTTGTGTTATTCGCATTTTCAACCATGATTTCTTGGTCTTATTACGGTTATCAAGGATGGGCATACTTGTTTGGTAGAACTAAAAAAACTGAATATACTTATAAAATAGTGTTCTTATTTTTTGTCGTTATTGGTTCTGCGGCAAGTTTAGGTTCTGTTATTGGCTTTTCTGATGCTATGATTTTTGCCATGATGGTGCCAAATATGATTGGTCTTGTTTTGTTAGCACCCGTTGTTAAAAATGAATTAAAAAAATATTTAGATAAAATTAAAGAATTTAAAGCTGCTAAAAAATAATGGATAATTTAAAATTAGCAGTCTTAATTGATGGCGACAATATTCCTTCTGCCTATATTAAAGAGATGATGGAGGAAGTAGCAAAGTATGGTAACCCAACCATAAAACGCATTTATGGCGATTGGACAAAACCACACCTTAATAAATGGAAAAATGTTTTGCTCGAAAATGCTATAACACCCATTCAACAATACGGTTACACCACAGGAAAAAACGCCACCGATTCTGCTATGATTATTGACGCAATGGACATCCTTTATTCTAATAAAGTTAATGGTTTTTGCATTGTGTCAAGCGATTCTGATTTTACAAGACTAGCCACTCGATTACGTGAAGCAGGTATGCAAGTTATTGGAATAGGCGAAAAGAAAACACCCAACCCTTTTATTGTGGCCTGCGATAAATTTATTTATATTGAGGTACTTAAAAATCAAGCGCAACAAGTTGATGAGAAATCTCAAAATAAATCATCTATCGATAAAGTAACGCCTAAATTAATAAAATTGATTTCAACCACAATAGATGATTTATCGGATGATGACGGTTGGGCTTTTTTAGGAGACCTAGGGAGTTTATTGCAAAAAAAACAACCCAATTTTGACCCACGTAATTTTGGTTTTCAAAAATTAACACCATTTATTGATTCCCTAGGTAAATTTGAAATTGAACAAAGAACAAATCCTAAAAGCAAACATAAACTCATCTTTGTTAGGAATAAAAAAACAAAACAAGCAAAATCTAAATAGTCATTCAATTGGTCTGAAAAATGAAACACTACTTCAATTTTACTAAAAGTCAAAAAGTTGGAGTCGTTGCTTTGTCGTGTATTATTTTTATTCAAATAATTCTACTTAATTCAAGTGAAATAAGAACAGTCCCTAACCCAATTGTAGTGGATAATTCTAAATATCTTTTTAAAAATGATCAATTTAATCAAAAAGATAATAAGTCAAAAAAACAAAACCAAAAAATAAATTACCATTTGTTTGACCCCAATGTGTTTAATGTTGAAGATTGGGTATCTTATGGGTTTTCAAATAAACAAGCTCAGTCAATAGTTAATTATAAAAATAAAATTAAAGGTTTTAAAACCAAAAATGATTTAAAAAAGGTTTATGTTATTTCTGATGATAAATTTAAAGAACTTGAACCATTTATTAAAATTGATGAAACTAAATTTCAAAATAAAAAAGAGGAGTGGACAAAAAATGATAAATCAAACCAAAATTTTGAACGTGTAAATCATAAGCAATTTAAAATTATTGCAGACTTAAATACATCATCAATCGAAAATTTAAAACAAGTGGTTGGAATAGGGGAGTACTCTGCTAAAAACATAATCAAATTCCGAAATAAAATTGGTGGTTATCACTCCATAAATCAATTGAAAGAGGTGTATGGCATTACAGATGAAAATTTAGAATTAATCAAACAGCAAGTGTCTATTGATGAATCAAAAATTATAACTTTAAATGTAAATCAACTAACTATTCAGCAGTTAAAAAAACATCCTTACATCAGCTGGAATGTTGCCCAAGCCATTGTTGAACAAAGAGAGAATGGAAAACTTGAAGATTTACAGTTCTTAGTTGACAAAAATCAGCTTTTAACCCAAGAAGAATTATTAAATTTATTGCCTTACATTAAATTTTAACGTATGACCATTGAACAAAGAGTAAAAGATGCTATTCGTGACATACCTGATTTTCCTAAACCAGGTATAATTTTTAAAGACATTACACCAATTTTGCAAAACCCTTTGCTTTGTAAAGATATTGTAACAGAAATTAAAGAAAATGTAAAACAATTAAATATTCAAGGAGTAGCAGGGATTGAAAGTAGAGGGTTTTTAATTGGTATGCCCTTAGCTATGGCGTTAGATGTTCCTTTTATATTGATTAGAAAAAAAGGAAAATTACCCTATAAAACTGTGTC
>CAYQRJ010000325.1:0-2596 GCA_964419855.1 uncultured Crocinitomix sp. | reverse complement strand
CCAATAACTAAGTAACTAAACAACTATCCCGATTCCTATCGGGGAACCCAATAACAAATAACGAATAACAAATAACGAATAACCAAATAACCAATCACCAAATAAAAAAAATTAATGTAACTTTGTACGTTTAAAACACTAAGAGAACAATAACAAATGAAAGTATCATATAACTGGTTAAACCAATACATTAAAACCGACTTATCACCCGAAAAAATGTCGGAAATTTTAACTGACACAGGACTTGAAGTAGAAGGACTTGAAAAAGTAGAAACCATTAAAGGTGGATTAGAAGGCGTAGTAATTGGTGAAGTTTTAACAAAAGACAAACACCCTGACGCCGATAAATTAAGTGTAACCACTGTAAATATTGGAAAAAATGAGCCCTTACAAATTGTGTGTGGAGCCCCCAATGTAGATGCTGGTCAAAAAGTGGTGGTGGTAACCGTTGGTGCTACTTTATACCCCTCTCCTAACGAAAGTTTTAAAATTAAAAAATCTAAAATTAGAGGTGTAGAATCTTTTGGAATGATATGCGCTGAAGATGAATTAGGTTTAGGCTCATCTCATGACGGCATTATGGTGCTACCAAATGACGCTAAAGTGGGAACACCTGCTCGTGATTATTTTAATATTGAAGATGATTATTTAATAGAAATCGGTTTAACTCCTAACCGTTCTGATGCTATGGGGCATATTGGAGTAGCCCGAGATATTAAAGCTTATTTGAATTATCACAATCAATCAAACTTAACGTTAGAAACCCCTAAAGTCAACCCCATAAAATTAGATGGAAAGTTTAATATAAAAATAGAAAACTATGATGATTGCCCACGTTATGCTGCCGCTATTTTAAAAAACATTACCATAAAACCATCTCCAGAATGGTTGCAAAATAAGTTGCGAATTATTGGTTTAAATCCCATTAATAATGTAGTGGATATTACCAACTTTGTAATGCACGAAACTGGTAACCCTTTACACGCTTTCGATTTAAAAGTAGTGGGTAACGAATTAAATGTTCGCAGAGCTAAAGCTGGTGAAAAACTTACTACTTTAGATGGCATAGAACGTGAACTATCAACTAACGATTTAATGATTTGCAATGCAACTAACCCTATGTGCATTGCAGGAGTATTTGGTGGCGAAAAATCAGGAGTTCAAGACAATACTACCGAAATTTTATTAGAAGCTGCGTATTTCAATCCTGTTGTTGTTCGTAAAACTGCTAAGCGTCATAGCTTAAATACCGATTCATCTTTTAGATTTGAAAGAGGTATAGATCCTAATCAAGTGATTTATGCTATGCAAAGGGCTGTTGATTTACTTATTGAATACGCCAATGCTGAGTTGGTTGAAGCACAAGATAATTACCCAAATCCAATTGAAGATAAAATAGTAGAATTTTCAATGGATAGATGTCGTCAATTAATTGGTGACAATATTTCTAATGAGGATATTAAAAAAATATTAAACGAGTTAGACATTACAATTGATTGCAACAATAACGGACACTGTTATGTAACCGTTCCTGCCTACCGAACTGATGTTACCCGTCAAGCTGATATTGTTGAGGAAGTGTTAAGAATTTATGGATACAATAACGTACCTAATCCTGCTAAATTAAATTCGTCTATTTCTTACCAACCTAAACCTAACAGAGATAAACTTTATAACTTGGTTGCTGATTTATTAGTGGATAATGGGTATTTTGAAATTATGAATAACTCACTTACTTCATCTAAATACATTGAAAAATCAAACACTAAAACTTTACTTTCAACACAAAACGTTAACCTATTAAATCCGTTGAGTAATGAGTTGGATATTATGCGTCAAACTTTATTGTTTGGGGGATTACAATCGGTGGCTCACAATCAAAATAGACAGCATCCAAACTTAAAATTGTTTGAATTTGGTAAAGAATACAAAAAAATTCAACAAGAAGACGGAAGTAATCAATACATTGAAACCCAAAAATTAGGTATTTGGTTAAGTGGTTTAAAAGAAACTGAAAATTGGGCTGCCAATAAAAATAAAGTTAGTTTTTATACTTTAAAAGGCATATCTGAAGCCATTTTTACTAAGTTAGGTATCAATAAAAATATTCAAACCTCACCATTAAATAATGATTTGTTTGAAGATGGTTATCAAATTAAAATCGCTAAAAAAATAGTAGGAGAAATAGGTTGGATAAAACCCGAAATATTAAAATTGTTTAAGGTAAAACATCAAGTATTTTATGCCGATTTTAATTGGGACAATATGATTGATTTAACTGTAATAAACAAAGTTAAATTTACCGAATTACCTAAAACTCAATTTGTACGCAGAGATTTTTCTTTATTACTTGATGAAAACATTACTTTTGCTCAAATACAAGACATAGCCCGTAAAGCCGACCGTAAAATCTTAAAAGAAGTAGGGTTGTTTGATGTATATGAAGGTAAAAACCTTGAAAAAGGAAAAAAATCTTATGCCGTTAATTTTATTTTTCAAGACCCAAATAAAACATTACAAGATAAAGTTGTGGATAAAATAATGGATAAAATAAGACAAGGACTTGAATCAGAATTAAATGCTCAATTGAGGTAAA
>CAYQRJ010000324.1:0-2616 GCA_964419855.1 uncultured Crocinitomix sp. | reverse complement strand
TATGCTAGGACTAAAACTACCAACCGACCCACGTTGGGTTAATATTGTAGAGGGAAATATTGAAGAAATATTAACAGATCATGCTTGGTGCGAACAAAAAGCTGCTTCTAACGCCATTGCTTTAATTGCTCATAATTCTGAACATGTTGATTTGGTTACTCAATTAATGGAAATAGCTAAAGAAGAACTAGAACATTTTCAGCAAGTACATAACATTATAAAAAAAAGAGGTTTAACTCTTGGGCGTGAACGCAAAGACAGTTATGTAAACGAATTGTTTAAATTTATGAAAAAAGGGGAGGGGAGAGCCCAATCTTTAATTGATAGATTGTTATTTGCCGCCATGATTGAAGCCCGATCTTGCGAAAGATTTAGAGTGTTGTCTGAAAATATAAACGATAAAGAATTAGCAGAATTTTATCATCATTTAATGGTGAGTGAGGCAGGACATTATACTACCTTTTTAAAGTTAGCAAAAAAATATGGCGGTAACATTGATGTAGATAAGCGTTGGAAAGAATGGTTAACTTATGAAGCCGAAATTATAACCAAATACGGAAAGTCAGAAACAGTACATGGGTAGCTTTTCAATTATAGTATAATTTTCATTTATTTAGTTTACTTAAAATTTAGTATCTTGCAAAAAAATATAAATTTATCATGTTAAAACCATTCAAAAAGTATTTATTATTTATTTCAATTATAACTTTACCTTTTTTAAGTTTTTCTCAAGCGGGTAGATATTGTGCCAAGGCTAAAATCAAATCATTTGAACAAAACCGTTCTAATACTTTACCTTTAAATTATATTGCTTTAACAGAGGAGTATGATGTTCATTTTTATAAATTAGACATTAATGTTGAAAGAACAAATACAAACATTAGTGGAGTGGTAGATATGTACGCTACATCTAAAGTACAATTGTTAGATACCATTTTATTTGAATTGCATAATAATTTAAACATCAATTCTATTTTATTAGATGGAACACCAGTTTCTTTTACTAGAGTTGGAACAGCAGTTATTGTTCCTTCAAACATAGCTTTAGGACAATCTTTTATTGTGTCTATTGATTATGCTGGATTTTCTGGCGGAGCAGGTATGAGTCATGGAACATCTAATTCGTGGGGCAATCAAGCCACATGGACATTAAGTGAATCTTTTGCTGCTTATCATTGGTTTCCGTGCAAACAATCTTTAACCGATAAAATAGATTCAGTTTATGTGTTTGCCACAACTGATGCTGCTAATATGGTAGGCTCAAATGGATTATTAACCAATGTGGTAAATTTAGGAAATGGCACAAAAAGATACGAGTGGAAATCACATTACCCAATTGATTATTACTTAATTTCTTTTTCAGTAGCTAAATATGTAGATTATAGTATTTATGCTAATCCTGTGGGTGCACCAAACCCTATTTTAGTCCAAAATTTTATTTATGATAACCCAGCAACTTTAACCAATTTTCAAGCAGATATAGACAAAACAGCCAATTTTATTGAATATTTTTCAACCCTTTACGGACTTTATCCTTTTCACCAAGAAAAATATGGTCATTGTATGGCACCTTTTGGTGGAGGTATGGAACATCAAACCATGACCACACAAGGTTGGTTTAGTGATGGCTTAACAGTTCACGAAATGGGACATCAATGGTTTGGTGATAATGTAACCTGTGCTTCTTGGTCGGATATATGGTTAAATGAAGGTTTCGCCTCTTACACAGAGTATTTAATGGATGAACATTTTAACCCTGGCAATGAAGTTTCATTAATGCAAGGGTTGCATGACAATGTAATGTCGCAAAACGGCGGTAGTGTTTGGGTGTTAGATTCACTTAATGAAAATAGAATTTTTAGCGGAAGATTAACTTATGACAAAGGGTCAGCAATTATTCATACGATTAGATTTTTAGTGAATGATGATGCTCAATTTTTTCAAATTTTACAACAATATCAAGTTGATTTTAAAGACTCAACCGCTCACGCCTCAGATTTTAAATCAATATGCGAGTCAGTAACGGGTAAAGATTTTACAAACTTTTTTAATGAATGGTATTACGGAGAAGGATTTCCAACCTATTCAGCAGAGTGGGCTTTTGTTGACAATAAAATTTATCTTAAACTATTGCAAACCACATCCACCAACATCACCCCTTTATTTACTAACGATTTAGAGGTTAAATTAACAGGCACAAATGGCAACACCACAACAGCAAGATTAGAAAATGTAACGTCAAACGGACAAATATTTATTATACCTTTTGACGCCCCATTAACCTCAATAACATTTGACCCAAATAATTGGATCATTAATCAAAATGGAACAGTAACAGAAGATGCTAATATGGTAGCCAGTATTTCAGAAAATGAAATGGATTTTTTAATTTATCCTAATCCTGTATCTGAAGTGTTAAATATTAAAAACCCAAGCCAACAAACACACCTAAAAGTGTATAATTCAAACGGTAAATTAATATCAACGTATCCTATTGTTACAGGTTATAATTCAATCAATTTAAAACCTTTAGCCCAAGGCGTTTACATTATTTCAATAGGAGATTTCACCCACGAAATTATTGTAGAGTAAAAGATTTTACTATATTTGCTATAA
>CAYQRJ010000323.1:0-2633 GCA_964419855.1 uncultured Crocinitomix sp. | reverse complement strand
AATTCCTTTTTACAAATCTTCTGCGGTGGCAATCATTTCGGCAATGTCTAGTACTTCAATTTCATCTTCTTTATTAAAGTTCTTAACGCCGTCTGTCATCATTGTATTACAAAAAGGACAACCAGTAGCTATAATATTAGGTTTAACTTCTAAAGCATCTTCAGTACGTTCCACATTAATTTCTTTATTTCCTTTTTCAGCTTCTTTAAACATTTGAGCACCACCAGCACCACAACATAGACCTTTAGATTTACATCTTTTCATTTCAACCAATTCGGCATCTAATTTTTGAATAACCGAACGGGGCGCTTCATATTCGCCATTAGCTCTACCTAGGTAACAAGGATCGTGAAAGGTAATTTTTTTACCTTTAAATGCACCACCTTCAACTTTTAGTTGACCCTCATCAATTAATTGCTGTAATAATTGAGAGTGATGTATTACTTCATAATTACCACCTAAATCGGGATATTCATTTTTTAAAGTATTAAAGCAATGCGGACAAGCAGTAACAATTTTTTTAATTTGGTAACCGTCAAGCACTTGAATATTCATTGTAGCTTGCATTTGAAATAAAAACTCATTTCCAGAACGTCTGGCGGGGTCACCTGTACAAGATTCCTCTGTTCCTAAAACAGCAAATTTAACATTACAATGGTTTAAAATTTTAACTACTGCTTTTGTAATTTTTTTAGCTCTGTCATCAAAACTACCTGCACAGCCTACCCAAAACAACACATCTGGTTGTTCTCCTGCTGCCATCATTTCTGCCATTGTTGGTACTTTCAAATTACTCATTGTTTACTTATTTTAATGTTTTTATTTTTTCTTAAATACTTGTACTTTTCGTTCTTCTTCTACTAAATCGCCAAACACACCTTCATATCTTGTTGCCCTTACAATATGATTATCAATCCAATGATAATTTCCACCTCTTGGCTTACCAAATAAAATAGAATGATAATTAAATCCGTGTTTATTCAACCATTTTTCCGTTACCTCTCTATGTTCCTCTAACCTTGATGTAAAAAAACAAATTTTGTGACCTTGTGCGAACCACTTGTTAATGGTTTCAACAGTATTGGGGAATAATTTAGCGGTTAACATTCTCTCTGGCTCTTCATTAGGAATATCTTCACAAATGGTTCCATCAATATCTATTAAATAGTTTTTTACATCTGCTGGTAAAACCGGAGATATTTTTTTTCCATCAACTATTTTATCTTTTAATGCCATTTATTCGTCTTTCCATTTTAACCTATCCGTTGGGCTAAATTGCCAAGGTGCTTGGTTGTTTTCTATGTTGGTGTTCATGGTTACTAATTCAGCAGGAATTTTAGACTCTTCCATCACTAAATAGCGTCTTAAATCTACAATTATTTCAAGGGGAGAAATCATTACAGGACATTCTTGCACACAAGCATTACAAGTGGTACATGCCCATATTTCTTCTTCTGTTACATAATCATACAATAATGATTTACCATCATTAAAATCTTTACCATTTTTACGTATTCCTTCACCTACTTCTTCCACTCTATCACGCACATCCATCATAATTTTACGCGGTGATAATTTTTTACCTGTAGTATTGGCTGGACAAACATCTGTACATCTACCGCACTCAGTACAGGTGTAAGCATTCATAATGTTCATCCAATGTAAATCAGTCACGTCTTTAGCACCAAACTTTTCAGGTTCTTGACCTTCAGGTAAAGGCTCGGGAGTGGCATAAGGGTCGGCATTGGGGTCAAGCATCATTTTAACCTCTTTAGTAACCGATTCCATATTTCTTAATTTGCCCATTGGGTTTAAGTCAGAAAAATATACATTTGGAAACGCCCATAAAATGTGTAAATGTTTAGAGTAAGGTAAATAATTTAAAAAGGCAAATACCATAATAATATGTCCCCACCACCCAATTCTTTCTAACAAATGTAAGGTGTGAACATCCATACCTGCAAAAATATTGGCACCAATAAATTGTGATATTGTAAAACCAAAGCTACCTGTACCACCAGCATGAGATTCGCCAGCTAACCTTAAAGCTTCATCTGCACCATTCATGGTAAAAATACACATCACCAAAATAAATTCCATATAAAGAATAATGTTACCATCTAATTTAGGCCAACCATTCATTTCTGATTTTTGGAAACGTGGAATTTTTAATAAATTACGTCTGGCTAAGAAAGAAAATGTAGCAATTAATGCTAATACAGACAGAATTTCAATTAAACTAATCATAAAGGTGTAAAAACCACCTAATGAAGTCATAAATAAACGGTGTGAGCCAGTTATTCCATCTACAATAATTTCAATTAATTCTATTTGTGTAATCACAAATGCGGCATAAATAAAAATGTGTAACATTCCAGCAATTGGACGTCTAACCATTTTAGATTGACCTAAAGCCACTTTAACCATTCGTTTAAAACGTTCGGCTTTGTGGTCTGTGCGGTCAATTGGTTTACCCAATTTAATATTGGCTATAATTTTTTTAACATTTAAGGCAAAGAACAAAGAACCGCCTATTAATAATAAAATAAAAATAATGTTACTAATTCCCATTTTGAGTTATTGTTTGAGTTTTTATATTAATTTAATTTTTTATTTTTCTACCAAACACCGAA
>CAYQRJ010000322.1:0-2657 GCA_964419855.1 uncultured Crocinitomix sp. | reverse complement strand
ATTTCTTCATAAGATAATTCTTCAAAATAGCGTTTTTCAATTAAATCTCTATAACGTGGTTTTAAAGTTTTAACAATTTGACGCATGTGTTTCACCTTTTCTAAATGTATAGCAACTTCCTCAGGGTCTTTGTCGTTAGATTCTACGTCTATTTTTACATTTTCACCATCATTATTGGTGTAAGCAGAATCCATAGAGGTGACTTTAATTCTTTTTTTACGGATATAATCAATGGCATTGTTAGATGCAATTTTGAATAACCAAGTACTAAAGGCGTAAGAAGGTGAGTATTGGTGTAAACGATTAAAAGCTTTTCCAAATGCTTCTATAGTTAAATCTTCTGCATCATCTTCTTTACGAACCATTTTAAGCATCATAAAGTAAATAGATTCTCGGTACATGTCCATGAGTTCGGCATAGGCAGATTGATTGCCGTTTAGGGCTTTTTCTACTAAAGCTAAATCTCTTTTTCCTTTATCTGATAAGTTGTTATTTTCTACCATTTATTTTTTTCAGTCCCTTTGTTTGAGTAATAAATAAAAGGCATTACAATGGCGTAAACAATTTCCCAAATAGGGTAAAGTAGAATGAGGTCTTTTTGTTGTAGCCTTTTAAAAAGCAACCCGTTAATCAACCAATAAAGCAACATTCTAATTCCATAAATTGTTAACACAAATGCATACCATTTTGTATTAAAGAGTAAAATAAATAAACTTATGTACATTAATAACAAGGTGATTGGGAAAATTCCTAAAAACAATTTGTTAATAAGTTTGTATTCAGGGGCGGTGGTAAAATGCCTGTGTTTTTGATTTACCCAGTCTTTAAAGGTGGTTTTAGGTGTGGTTTGTACAAAACTTTCTGGTTCTAAATTTACGGCAACATTTTTCCGATTGGCGGCTTCTTTTATAAATAAATCGTCATCACCTGAGGCAATGTGATAATGATTTTTAAAGCCACCAACAGTTTCAAATAATTGCTTAGAGTAAGCCATATTACGACCAACTCCCATATAAGGTAAGGCAGTTTTAGCAAAACTCAAATAGGTGATGGCAATATTTGTAGTGTCAAACCTGATGAGTTTGTTAAGTGAACCTTTAATTCTTATATGAGGGCTATAACCCAAAACAATTTGTTTTTTGTCACTATAATGTTTGGCTAAGGATTTTAACCATAGATTAGAGTCTGGAATGCAATCGGCATCTGTAACTACAATTAATTCATTTTTGGCCCCTTTTACGCCAACTGTTAAAGGTAATTTTTTTCCGAATTGACGGTGTTTGTTGCGTTCTAATTCAATATATTTAATATTGGAATACTCTTTTTGATAAGTTAATACAATATATTTTGAGTTGTCAACCGATTGGTCGTTAACAATAATCACTTCAAAATTAGGATATTTTTGATTAAGTATTTTTGGTAGATTTTTAAATAAATTATCTTCTTCATTTCTAGCACAAATAACCACACTAATAGAGGGTAAGTTGTTTGATTGGGTATCTTTTGATTTGTGGATAAGCAATCTAAAGTTAAAAATAAACAAGTAAAGTAATTGAATTCCAACTACAGCAAGAAAGGCTACTAAGACATAGCTTGTAAAATTATAGGTTATTTGAGGTATAAATTCCATTTATTTGATAATACAAATCAACGCATTTTTTTTTAATGTTATATTTGCAAACTTAATATTTATTCACAAATGATTTTTAAACTAGAAACTACTGATACAAATTCAAAAGCCAGAACAGGAACAATTACTACTGCACATGGTGAAATAAAAACACCTATTTTTATGCCAGTAGGAACTGTTGGAACTGTAAAAGGAATTCATCAACATGAGGTTAAAGATGATATCAAAGCTCAAATCATTTTAGGAAATACTTATCATTTATATTTAAAACCAGGTTTAGATATTTTAAAAAAAGCAGGAGGTTTACATCAGTTCATGAATTGGCAAGGACCAATTTTAACAGACAGTGGAGGTTATCAAGTGTATTCTTTAGCTGGAACTCGAAAAATAAAAGAGGAAGGCGTAAAATTTCAATCTCATATTGATGGCAGTTATCATCATTTTTCGCCAGAATATGCCATAGATATTCAAAGGGTAATTGGAGGTGATTTAATTATGGCATTTGATGAATGTACCCCTTTTCCTTGCGAATATAAATATGCAAAAAACTCAATGCACATGACTCACCGTTGGTTAAAAAGATGTGTGGATAGGATGAATGAAACTGAACCTTTATATGGGTATGAGCAAACATTATTGCCTATTGTTCAAGGTTCAACTTATAAAGATTTAAGAGTGCAATCAGCTGAAACCATAGCGTCTTTTAACCAACCTGCTAATGCTATTGGTGGTTTATCCGTGGGAGAACCAGAGGAAGAATTATATGCCATGACCGATTTGGTTTGTGATATTTTACCAAAAGATAAACCCCGTTATTTAATGGGAGTAGGCACACCATGGAATATTTTAGAGAGTATTGCTTTAGGGGTAGATATGATGGATTGCGTTTTACCTACTAGAAATGCCCGTCATGGTTTAATTTACACAAAAAATGGAGCGATTAACATCAAAAATGCCAAATGGAAAGATGATTTTTCACCTTTAGATCCAGATGGAACTTCTTTCGTAGATAAGTATTATAGCAAGG
>CAYQRJ010000321.1:0-2684 GCA_964419855.1 uncultured Crocinitomix sp. | reverse complement strand
AGTTAGCCTATATTGAACGTTCAAAAACTAAAGCAGGGGATTTTATAGGCACTTCCTTTATTAGTATGTTTTACCCTATAGTTGGTGATTCAATTAGTAATTTAGGAGGGGGGGGCTTTCCTAGTGAAACCTATAGAGGTATTTTGAAAGTTAAGAACTTTTACTCAAGTTATATTCAGGTTAATTCAATTTACACAAACGTAATTGAAATTAATGACCAATATAATATTACGGAAAATAGCCAAAATACAATTCATTATTATGCAGAAGGAGTTGGGTTAATCAAAAAAGAATTAATAGATAGTAATCAGGTATGGTTACTTAAAAAATATAATGTAGAACAGTAAGTGAGTTAATCTAATAAAACAGATGGCTCAATTTTTAATGCTTTTGCTATAATAACTAATTTCACAACACTTACACCAACAATTCCTTTTTCTATTTTGTATAAATATTGGCGGTCGCTATTTATTTTGTTGGCTAATTCAATTTGAGTTAATTTTTGTTGTAATCTTATTTCGCGAATTTTTAAGCCAATTTTTATTGGTGTTGTTGACTTAATATGTTCAATGTCTTTATCTGTGAGTTCACACATAAAACAAAAGTCTTATTAAAGAAATACAATTTTGTAACCTTAAAATACTGCATTGTTAAATATTTTCATATATTTGTCGCAAAATGGTTATAAATACCTTAAATTTGGGTAACGCTTTTATAAATTAACAATTATGAAATTTTTTAATACCACACACCCTATGAAACAAACAGCACTAAAAACAACCTTTACTTTAATTGTTGGTTTGGTGTTTTTTACCCAATGCCGTAAAGATAAACACATACCGTTTTGTGAACAATATCCTGACCAATGTATTGAAATGGAACACATCAAAGACCACTACTATTTTAAAACAGGTAGTTGGTGGGTGTATGAAGAGCAAAATACAGGTGCTATTGATTCTCAATGGGTATCAAAATCTTGGTCTGATGGGTGTATGTTTGAAATTACACTTAAAAATAGTTTAAATGACTATGATAATAATTATTGGACAAAACAATTAACAAAAGGTAAGGGATGTTGTGAAGTAAAAAAAAATGATAGAGCAGCTTTTGTAAAACAAAATATTACTAAAGCAGGAAGTTATATTGGTGAGTTAAATATTAGTGCATTTCCTTATAAGATAGGAGACTCCACTTACAACTATATATACAATATACCTAACAATCATGCCTACTTAATTACAATACATGATAGTCTTTCTTTTTTAAATAATACTTTTTATAATATTCTTGAGTATAAGCTAAATTATGACCCTATCCAAAATAAACAAAAAACAAATTATTTTTATGCTAAAAATATAGGCTTAATCAAAAAAGAATTAATAGATAGTAATCAGGTATGGTTACTTAAAAAATATAATGTAGAACAGTAAGTGAGTTAATCTAATAAAACAGATGGCTCAATTTTTAATGCTTTTGCTATAATAACTAATTTCACAACACTTACACCAACAATTCCTTTTTCTATTTTGTATAAATATTGGCGGTCGCTATTTATTTTGTTGGCTAATTCAATTTGAGTTAATTTTTGTTGTAATCTTATTTCGCGAATTTTTAAGCCAATTTTTATTGGTGTTGTTGACTTAATATGTTCAATGTCTTTATCTGTGAGTTCACACATAAAACAAAAGTCTTATTAAAGAAATACAATTTTGTAACCTTAAAATACTGCATTGTTAAATATTTTCATATATTTGTCGCAAAATGGTTATAAATACCTTAAATTTGGGTAACGCTTTTATAAATTAACAATTATGAAATTTTTTAATACCACACACCCTATGAAACAAACAGCACTAAAAACAACCTTTACTTTAATTGTTGGTTTGGTGTTTTTTACCCAATGCCGTAAAGATAAACACATACCGTTTTGTGAACAATATCCTGACCAATGTATTGAAATGGAACACATCAAAGACCACTACTATTTTAAAACAGGTAGTTGGTGGGTGTATGAAGAGCAAAATACAGGTGCTATTGATTCTCAATGGGTATCAAAATCTTGGTCTGATGGGTGTAAGTTTGATTTGGTAATTAATACAACTCTTGATGATTATGATAGACATATTTGGACTCATTTATTAACTTTATCAGAAGATTGCGGAATAGTTGAAAAAAGAAAGTTAGCATACATTGAGCGTTCAAAAACAAAGCCAGGAGGATTTATAGGTACATCTTACATTGGAATGTTTTATCCCTTAGTTGGTGACTGGTTAAGTCACAGAGGCGGTGGTGGATACCCTAGTGAAACATATACAAGTACATTAAAGATATTAAATATATATACGTTTTATACAGTAAAAGGAATAAATTACCTAGATGTTATTAAATGTTATTAGTTATCAATAGGGGGTAAATTCGCTGTGCAGATTTTGCAAAAGATGGGAATTTATTGCACTTTAATTTTTTAGTCCGTCATTCGTTTAATAACTACCGCCGTAGCGTCATCCTGCCACTTCTGTTTATTACCAAATTCATAGACGGTCTGAAATATAATACCGAGAATTTCTTCGGCGGTTTTGTGTTGGTTAGTAACCACCAGCTCTTTTAAGCCTTTTACACCAAACAGTTGCTCCTGCTGGTTTTCACGCTCAATAAGTCCATCGGTGTAAAGAAGTAGAACGGAA
>CAYQRJ010000320.1:0-2778 GCA_964419855.1 uncultured Crocinitomix sp. | reverse complement strand
AAATCCTTAAATATCACTTTTCTTTATAGTTAACTGATGCTAGTATTTTTATGTAAAAGTAATCAATTCTGTAACTAAAATCATTCATTATAAGGTATGGCTTTAAATTGATATCCTTTAGACTGATAAAACTCTAACAGTTGTGGGAGTTCTTTTTTTAGTTGAGGAAAAGCTTTATGAGAGTCGTGGAAAACAATAATGCTACCTAGTTTTACATTTGATTTTAATTGAGATAAACGTTCACCTGAAGATAAGTTAGCATCAAAATCGTATGAAAGATGAGACCAAAAAATGGTTTGATATCCTAGGTTAAGAAGTTTTTTGTATTGTTTAGGCGTACATTTACCGTAAGGAGGTCTAAACAAATTAGATTTTATATAATGACTGGCTTCCATCACGTCATTAATGTATATTTTAGTATTTGTGCTTATTCCTTTTGTGTGATTCATGGTATGATTACCTACACTATGTCCTTCATCAATATATCTATTGTAAAGTTTTGGGTGTTTTTTTACATTGTTACCTACACAAAAAAAAGTAGCTTTTGCATTGTATTGCTTCAGTATATCCAACACCCATTCTGTTACCATTGGTGTAGGTCCGTCATCAAAAGTCAAGTAAATATTTTTTTGAGATTGATTTAAAAAAAAATCCCAAATGGCGTTAGGATAAAACCTTTTTAACCATTTGGGAAATTTATAAAATCTCATAATTAGTCAATCAAAATTAAGCACCTGCTCCAGTTAGCATTCCTTTAATTTGATTAAACATTCCACCATAAGTTTCGCTATATTTACCTCTATATTCTTTTGGTATTTTTATTCTTTCAATGGTTTGCATATAATCAAACAACATCATGTTAGAACGTTCAATGATTGATTCGCCTCCATTGGTAATGCTTGCAATTTGAAACACTTGGAATAATTTACGGTAAGTATCAAAAGATTCCGATAATAAACTACCAAAGAATTCTGGTTCTAAACTCAAATAATAATTCATTTGATTATCTAATTCATCCAATAAGTCAGATGCAATCATATCACCTTTTTCAACGCTACCAACAGTGTATAAAGATTTAGCATAAAAAGGAGCAAATACTTCATACGGTACTTTTTCTTTTGTGATATAATGAGTAGATAGTTCAATTACTTCCTCAACTTTTGTTTTAGCATTTGCCATTTGTTCGTTAGCTTTAGCTTTTTCTGCTGACAATTGCGAACGTAAAATAATTCCAGTAGGTAAAGGAATGGTGTCTTGACCATTATCTGGTTGAGCCTCTATTTGAGAGATGTAGTCTAATTGTTGTTTACCCTCATTATATATATTGGCATACGCCTCAGCTAATACTGCAAAATGCAAACGGTAATTTTTAACGTTTCTACGTGTGTAATAATCTACCAACACCCCCGGTTGTTCCATATTGCCCCATTTGAATTTATGCATTAAATTATTGTATAGTGCTTTTTCATTTACTCCTGTTTGAGATAATTGAGGAACATTATTTTTAGTTTTAAAAGGCACTAATTTATATACTAAACCTTCATAATAAAAATACGGCATTAACCCTAAATAAGTATTAGGTGCTGCTGAACTAGCAAAATAAATATTGCGTTCCCAGTTATTGTTGGCAATCATATCTAAAATTAATATGTCTGCTTTATAGAGCACACCTTTAGGGCAAGTCCATCTAATTTCATCAGCCATTTTATCTAAATCATCTTTAGCAATAACGTCATCATTAGGATTATCGTTATTGGCTAATTCAGTTATTAATGCTTTATTAACTTTATAAATAAAGCCTTTTGAAGGGATAAAAAATTTTTTACCACCTCTATAATCTCGCAAATTGTTTTTATTGTGTAAAAAATCAATAGCATAATTTAAAGGGATGTAATCAAATGAGTTATTAAACTGACTTAAAATGTTTTGAATATTTTGAGCTTCTTGTTCTTTTAGTCCTAAACTTTGAGCTTTTCCTAATAAATCAAACACAAAGTTTCTAAAAGAAAAGTAATCTCCTTTCTCGTTAAACCCTTTAACTTGTTGAACAACCTCTGGTTTAGATTGTGCTAAAGCCGACATTGATAACACTGTAAACAAATCATCTGCTGCTTTTTTGAAACCAGCTTTAAATTCATTAGGATTAGATTCTATTTTTAGTTTTAGAATATTTTTATTATTGTTATCTAAAACCTTGCTACCCATTGTCATGTCATTGGTTGTGGTCAAATAACAAGCATCTAATGAACCATATTGTCTGTACTCATGTTCTTCAAACGAAATTGGTAGCGGTTCAGAATCATACGCTTTACGTTTCATTTGACTGGTGTACCAATCTGTATTTAATAAACTTAAATTACATACCCTAACTGATGTTTTTTTACCTTCTACCTCTTGTAAATACCAAAGAGGGAAAGTATCATTATCTCCATTGGTGTAAACAATAGAACCATCAGAGCAAGAATTTAAGTAATTTTCTGCCAATGCTTGAGCGGTGTATCTACCAGAACGGTCGTGGTCATCCCAGCCTTGCATTCCCATTAAAATTGGTACAGGTAAGCAAAGTAAAGTGGCAAAAATGGCGGCTTGCTTTTCGTTTTTAATACCGCTACGTAGTAATATCATTAAAGCAGAAACAGCCACAATAACAACTGTCATGTATAGCATAGCTATTCCTCCAGCATAACTACCTGTGAATAAAATAACACTAAAACCAACTAAACCAGCGGTAATTTTAGACAACTCTTTCCAAGTAAGTTTTTTATAGGCTTCATATAA
>CAYQRJ010000319.1:0-2792 GCA_964419855.1 uncultured Crocinitomix sp. | reverse complement strand
ACTCCCTCAAATTTGGGTATTATCAAATTGAACGATAAGTCAATTAATAACTTGAATTACTGCATTTTAACTAAAAAACAACAAAATAGTGGTGAATTTTGCGGGTTAAAAAGACTCATATTCTCTGAACACACTTTCAATAAAAGCTTGGCATTTTTTTAACCATTGTTTTGATAATTCAGGGTTTTTAAAAGTATCATAAACGATAACATCATCAATAAATTGATAAATAACACAACCTTGTGGTGTGTTTATACCATAAGTGTAAGAAGTTGTTATTACAGCCCATTCTTTAGTTGTTGGATTTAATAAATTTTTACTCCAATTAAACATCTTAGTATCAACTCCAATTTGATTTAAAAGTGTTTTAGCCACATCAATTTGTGAACCTATTTTATCAACCTTGAAGCCTTTAAGGCTATCGGTTAAAGCTCCACCCCAAAACAAACAAGGAATGTGGTAATACCCATCAGTGTATCGGTTATTATTAACAAAGTTTGTTTTACCATGGTCGGCAATAAAAACGACTATGGTGTTGCTAAAGTTTGGTAATAGTTTTAAGCTGTCGGTAAATTTTTTAATTTGAGCATCAGCATAGTTCATACTTCTACTATAATCATCAGTTGGATATTTCTTTAAAAAAGGCCATTCCATATCGTAAGGTGAATGAGTGCTTTGGGTAAACAAGCCATAAATATAAGGCGATTTTGCTTTTTTAATTTCTGAATAAAAATAAGGAAACATGGCTTCATCATGAATACCTAAATTACCTTTGGGTTCTAAATTCAAATCATTTTCATCTGTTAAGCGTTTCCACCCTATTTCTGTCATATAACCACCAATATTTCCGTAAGATAATGCACCACCAAAGTAATAAGAGGAAGTATATTCATCTCCTAATGCTTTTATTATAGAAGGCATTTTACGACACTTTGCCGATTCGGTTGACATAGAAATTTTTGGTAGAGTAGGGTAACCACTGTAAATTGAAGTGTGACCTGTTTCGGAGGTTTCGGATGTGGCATAAATTTGTGTAAACAATACCCCTTCATCACATAATTGATTAAAATGAGGAGTGATATTTTTTAAACCACCCAAAGGTTCAATCATATCGGCAGACCAACCTTCAAGTGTAACAAAAATTAGGTTTGGTTGATTTGTGTTTAAAATTTTAACGGTATCGGCAGATGAATCACAAGCATACAAATCTTGTAAAATGATTTTAGCTTCTTTTTCGGGTACATTGTTGTAATATTCTTGAAAATCAGTATTAAAATGCTCATAAGTCATGTGAATAAAATTCCACACCGAATTAACCGATAAATCATTAGTGATTTGAGAGTTGGTGTAATAAGCATTGGTAGCACTAACTGGAATTTCTTGCCATCCACCTCTAACCGCCAACCCTAAGCCAGCACCACCAATCACAAAAAAAGATAAAAAATAAATAATTTTAACACCTATATTTTGTTTAACGGGTTGAATTTTATGTGGTTTAATCAGCCATTTATATAAAAAATAAAATGCGATTAATTGAAGCACTAAATACAACAAAAACCACCAAGTATAATTACCAGATGAGGTTCTGAAAATTTCTGAAGGTGTTTCAAAATGAATAAATATTTTTGATGATAATTTTGAACGCCACTCATAATAAGAGGTTAATTCACTTGAAAAAATAATGGCTGAAATCACAGCAAAAAACCAAATTAATCCTTTAGATAATTTTATAAAAACGGATTGCCATTTTTGCGTTAAATTTAAGGTTGATAATGCTAAAAAAATGAAAGGTAAACCACATAAATATGCAAAACTTGAAAGGTCTATTCTTAAAGCGTGATAAGGTAATTTTAATAGGGTCAAAAAAGAGGTATCAAAGTCAGACCAATAATGAATAAGAAAAAATAAGCGTTGAATGGTAAAAAACAGTAACCATAAAATTAAAAATTTCAAAAATAAAATGATTGTGCTTTTCATTCCATTAATTTCCAGGTAAAAATTCTACTAATTTTCTACTGCTTATTTTTTTACCGTTTTTATCGTATGTTTCATTCATAACTTGTCCTGCTTTTGGCGAAACCCATTCCTTAGATGATGAAGTAATAGTTATAAAAGCCATTTTTGATGTATAATCTGACGTAATAACCGCACAATTAAATGTGCCTGCTTCTGTTGTTACAGATTCAAATTTTTCTACTTTTCTATTGGTAATGTTAACTTGCATCATTTGCATTCCATTAACAAAAACTGTTACCTCTGCATCATTTAATACTTGCCCTTCCTTTAAAGTAGCTGGAATTTCTAATTCTTTTTGTTCCATTGTAATGTCCATATCTTTATATTCGCTAGGAACAAAAGTGCTCATATCAAAACTTAATACACCGTTTTTACAAAAATAGACTAAATCTCTTTCAAAAGGTTCTTCATCTTTTTTTGGTTTAGGTTTTTCAGATTTAACATGGATAATAAACTCTGTTTTATCATCTAAAACCTTAACCTCTTTAACAATAGTAGTATTAGTTTCAGTTAATTTGTCTTTTTTATCATACTCATTATACACCCATTTTGTCCCCTTTTTTAAAGGAAAAAAAGTACCACAATCACTATCAGTTGATGAAGTGGTTAGCGAAAGAGTTAATGTCGCCACTAAAACTATAAATAACACTTTTGTTTTCATCACATTAAAGTTTAAATAAAATTAACAACAAATATAATACAAATGAAGGGGATATCACATAACAATTAAATTAAAAGTTGTATTTTTGCACTGAATTTATTTTATAGAATTATGT
>CAYQRJ010000318.1:0-2797 GCA_964419855.1 uncultured Crocinitomix sp. | reverse complement strand
AAATGGTTAAAAAATTAAACCTTGAACCAATTGCTAAATTAATATCGTATAGAGTAGTAGGGGTACCGCCAAGAATAATGGGAATGGGACCTAAATTCGCTATACCAAAAGCAGTAGAAGCAGCAGGTTTAAAAATTGAAGACATAGATTTATTTGAATTAAATGAAGCTTTTGCATCTCAATCGGTAGCAGTTGTTAAAGAAACAGGGCTTAACCCAGAAAAAGTTAATGTTAACGGCGGTGCAATTGCTTTAGGACATCCATTAGGTTGTACTGGTGCTAAACTCTCGGTGCAAATTATGAACGAATTAAAAAGAAGAAACCAAAAATACGGCGTGGTTACTATGTGTATTGGTACAGGACAAGGGGCTGCAGGAGTAATTGAAATGATGTAAATGACCATAAAAAAACTTGACATATCTGACATCAAACCATTAAGGTATCAAGTCTTATGGCAACACAAGTCATCAACGGATGAATGTGTGATTGATGCAGACTTTGAAAGTACAACTTTTCATATTGGCGCTATAAAAAATAATGAAGTAGTGGGGACATCAACTTTTATTATTGATATTAATGATGAGTTTAACATTTTAAATCAATACAGGTTAAGGGCAATGGCTACAAGTCCAAAAGTAAGAGGAGAAGGCGTAGGCAGACAAATAATAAAGTTTGCCATTAAACAATTAAAACAAATGAATGTTGATTTGTTGTGGTGTGATGCCAGATTAATAGCAACAGGGTTTTACGAAAAAATGGGTTTTAAAACATTAGGAGACATTTATAACGTCCCTCAAATAGGACCACATCAATTAATGTATATTGAACTAAATTAAAAATGTAAATTGAATAAATATAATAAATTAAAAAAGTCTAGATTGATAAAACATATTAATCTAGCAACTAAAATAGAATGGAAGAAAAAAAAGCAATAGTTGGAGGCGAATTTTTAATTCGTGACGTAGCGTGTGAAGAGATTTTTACACCTGAAGATTACACAGAGGAGCAAAGAATGATTGCTCAAATGTGTTTAGATTTTATTAAACAAGAGGTAATTCCAAACCTAGACCGAATTGATGCAATGGAAGAAGGTTTAATGCCGTCTTTAATTGACAAAGCTGGTGAATTAGGTATGGTTGGAATGTCAGTTCCCGAAAATTATGGTGGTATGGGTGTTGATTTCCCAACTTCAATCCTAGCCACAGAATACACAGGTAGAGGTCATTCTTTTTCAGTGGCTTATGGTGCGCATACTGGTATTGGAACATTACCAACCTTGTACTACGGAAATGAAGAACAAAAGCAAAAATTCATCCCTAAATTAGCAACAGGTGAGTGGAAAGCGGCTTACTGTTTAACTGAACCAAGTTCAGGGTCTGATGCCAATTCAGGTAAAACCAAAGCAACATTGTCTGATGATGGTAAACACTACATTATTAACGGTCAAAAAATGTGGATTACCAATGGTGGTTTTGCTGATGTAATGACTGTTTTTGCTAAAATAGATGATGATAAAAATTTAACTGCATTTATTGTTGATGCTCATTCTGAAGGGATTACTTTAAATCCAGAAGAAAAAAAGATGGGAATTAAAGGGTCATCAACCAGACAAGTATTTTTTAACAATGTTAAAGTACCTGTTGAAAATTTATTGGGTGAAAGAGATAAAGGATTTAAAATCGCCTTAAATATTTTAAATATAGGACGAATTAAATTAGCTGCCGGAGTAGTTGGGGCATCTAAAGACACCATTAATTTATCTGTTCAATATGCTAATGAAAGAGAACAATTTGGTCGTTTAATTTCTAAATACGGGGCTATTCGTCATAAAATAGCAGAACAAATTATTAAAACTTTTGCTGTTGAATCTGCTACAGTTAGAGCGGCAGCTGATATTGATAATGCTATTCAAGCTCTAATTAAAGGCGGAATGGATAAAGAAAAAGCCACACTAAAAGGAATTGAAACATTTGCACCTGAATGTGCCATTTTAAAAGTAGTGGGGTCTGAGTGTGTTGATTATTGTGTTGATGAGGGGGTTCAAATTTATGGAGGAATGGGATATTCAGCCGAATCAAGAGTGGAGAGAGGTTATAGAGATTCAAGAATTAACAGAATCTTTGAAGGAACAAATGAAATTAATCGCTTGTTAACGGTTGATATGATTTTGAAAAAAGGAATGAAAGGCGAATTAGATTTAATGACACCGGCCATGGCTGTCGCTAACGATTTAATGTCAATTCCAGATTTTGAAGAACCTTCAACAGAATTATTTGCAGAAGAGAAAAAATACATTAAAAACTTTAAAAAAGCCATTTTAATGGTAGCTGGTACAGCCGTTCAAAAATTAATGATGTCTTTATCTAAAGAAGAAGAAATTTTAATGAACGCTGCCGATATGATTAATGATTGCTATGTTGCAGAATCTGTAATGTTAAGGGTTGAAAAAATGGCTAAAAAACACGGTGAAGATAAAGTAGGAGTTTACATTGATATAGCCAAAACTTTCATTTATGATGCTGCAGATAGAATTAATAAAGCAGGTAAAGATGCATTAATGGCATTTGTTGCTGAAGATGAGTTAAAAATGATGTTAATGGGTATGAAACGCTTTACTAAAGTAGCACCGTTAAACACTAAAGAAACACGTCAAAGAATAGCTTTAAAAGCCATTGATAAAAATGAGTACTGCTTTTCTGATGCCATTAATCAAATATAATTGAGTTAATTTTTTGATATCAATCATTCAACGCCAACTGCTAACAAACAGTTGGCGTTTTTTATTCAAGTTTTTTAA
>CAYQRJ010000317.1:0-2846 GCA_964419855.1 uncultured Crocinitomix sp. | reverse complement strand
TTTTATTTAACCCAGTTCTTGCCATGGTAAAATCAAATATTTTAATTATGGCTGTTTTATATGCTCCTTTAAATATTTCATGTTTACCAGCCGCATTGGCTCCTGCAGTTCTACCACCTTTATTTGAGTGTGTTCCTAACGGAAAATAATCAAACTCATTAGTTAGTAAATTTTTTACACTTACATTATCTCCTGCTGCATAAATATCTTTAAAAGAGGTTTCCATTCTTTCGTTTACTTTTAAAGCACCATTAGGTAAAGCATCCGCCCCTTTATTTAATAAAATTTCGGTGTTGGGTTTAATTCCTGTACTAACAATTACAAAATCAGTATCTATTAATTTTCCATTGCCCAAATCTATTTGATTAACCTTGTTGTTATTAGTAATAAAAGATTTGGCATAATAACCAGTAATAACATCAATATGATGTCTTTCTAATTCTTTTTGGGCAATGTTACTAAACTTTGGTTGCCACATAGGTAAAATTTGAGTGTTACCTTCAATTAAAGTTACATTTTTACCTAATTCACTAATGTTTTCGGCAACTTCAACACCAATTAAACCAGAACCTAAAACGGTAATATTTTTAACAGAATCTAAAATACCCTCTTTCATTATTTTATCAAAATCGGCTAAGCTTCTGCACGTTGACCAATTAGTCGCTTGGTCAATATTTTTTATTGGAGGAACATTTGGTCTGGCTCCTGTTGTAAATACTAAACTATCATAATTATATACATCTTTTGAGGTTACAATTTGTTTTTTTTCAGGTAAAATATCTAAAACTTCTTCTCCTAACCTTACATCAATATTAAACCTATCTCTTAACAAATCAGCCTCTACCACTAATAATTTGTCTCTGCTAGGAATTACACCCGATAAAGCATAAGGAATACCACAAGTTGCATAACTAATGTTGGGAGATTTTTCAAATAAAATAATTTCTGCACCTTCACATTCTCGTCTTGCTTTAGCGGCCGCAGATGGCCCTGCAGACAATCCACCTATAACTATAATTCTTTTACCTTTCATTGTTAAAAATTTTTGCAAAACTAACGGATGAGTAAGCTAGCTTGTGTAATACACATTACACAAAATGCTAAAGTTGATAAATATCATTTTTAAAGATGTGTAAACCTAATATTATAGGTAACTATTTTATGTAAATTTGGTATAAGTATTTAATTATGAGAGGTAGCTTTTCTTTTAAAGTTGAAATTTTAAATCAATCTTTTGATACAGGAACAAGGGTTTGTAATCAAACGGCTAAAGTTTTATTTATTGACAATCAAGCAAATGTGCAGCTGGTTTACGAATATGGTGTGTTAAGTAAAGAAGAACTTTACAAAATGATTGATGCTAAACAAGCCATTAATGTTGATTTATGCTACATACATAATTTTTCTTTATGTGAGTATCGTCAATCTAGGAATATAGCTGATATTGAAAGAGTAGAATTAATTGATTTTTCGGCTAAAAAAGCCTTTTTTGAAGCAGATGACACCATAAATTTTTCTCTTGCACACTTTATAGGTGAATCAGCAAGTTTTAAAAACACTTATTTCGGAAATGGCAATGTCAGTTTTTTAAAATCTAAATTTGAAATATCAAATAAAGTTGATTTTTCTTATGCTTTTTTTGGAAAAGGACAAACCAATTTTCAGTATGCTAATTTTGGAGATGTTAGCGTAAGTTTTGAAAATGCGATTAACATTGGTGATTTGTTTTTTGTTAATGCCAACTTTGGAAAAGGTAAAGTCAGTTTTAAAAATGTGTCTTTTGGAGATGGTTTAGTAGATTTTCATTACTCTAAATTTGGAGTAGGATTTAAAAGTTTTTACAAATCTAAATTTGATGGTGAGCTCGTAGATTTTAGACGGATTGAGTTTGGTGATGGTAAAATTGACTTTAGACGGGTTGATTTTGGTGATGCCAACGTGTTGTTTGATGAGTGTGAAGCAGGAATTGGAAGAATGTCGTTTAAAAAATCAAGTTTTGGCGTTGGTAACTTATCTTTTACTCTTTTAAATTTTAAAGATGAAATTACATTTGAAAACGCTGAGTTTACAGGTGGAAATTTATCTTTTTTTCAGTCTAGTTTAGCTCAATTAACCTTTAAAAATTGTCATTTAAACAATTATTTAGATTTAAGAGTGAGGTATTGTCAAATTATTGATTTATCAAATACAGTTGTTAGAGATATTATTGATTTTCAGAAAGGATTATCTGTTGTTAGCATTAAAGAACTTAACATTGTAGGGCTCAGAAATTTGGGTAAAATTATTATTGATTGGACTGAAAATGATGTCCAAGAACTTATTGAATGTCAAGATGTAGGATATTATGAAAAATCTGAACAATATAGAATTTTAAAAGAAAATTTTAGAAACACAGGGCAATATAATGATGAGGATGAAGCCTATGTAAAATTTAAAAGAAATGAACTAAATTATTTACATCAACAACGCATTAAGCAAGGAGGAATTAAAGCTATTACTGCTTACCCTATTAAATGGGGGCAACAATTGTTATTTGATAAAATGGGAAATTATGCCACAAGTCCTTTAAGGGTGCTGTTTAGTATGTTTGTTATTTATGTAGCGTTTAGTTTAGTTTTTTTATTAATGATACATACAGGACACGGCGATTTAAAACCAGGATTTGACCCCCCAGAACAAATGAGCGAACTGTCCTTGTCATTTTATCATTCTGCCATTACATTTTTAACCATTGGTTACGGCGATTATGCCCCTTGGGGAATGATTAGGTTTTTATCAAGCGTAGAAGGATTTGTAGGTTTATTTATGATGTCTTATTTTACAGTGGCTTTTGTAAGAAAAATTTT
>CAYQRJ010000316.1:0-2848 GCA_964419855.1 uncultured Crocinitomix sp. | reverse complement strand
GCAGAAAACTCTTGGTTACCTGTATCATAATTAAAGGTGGTTGGATTTCCAAAGTAAGCAGAATTGGAACTTGAATGCCCTGGATCACTTCCTCTATTAGTTGTAGTTTGCCAAGTTATAGTGTTTAATGTATTGTTTACACTAAACTGATTCAAACTCCCCGTTTCAAAATCCTCAGAAAAAATAACGGTTTGACTGATTGCGGAAGAACACATCCCCAACAATATAAATGATAAAATTTTTTTCATAAAATGTTTTATTTATAGTTAACACATCAAAAGTAGTGTAAAAAAGTAAGGACAACACTCACCCAACTGGGTGAAATATGTGTTTATCGCTATTTTTAAGGGATTTATCTACATAAAGTTATTAACAATTAAATTTTAACTTTATTTTAAATAAAGTATTTTTAACAAAGGTATTTTTGATGTTTTTATTATAAAAATTTAAAAAAAATACACTAAAAAATTCACCTCAATAACTTGTTAATAAATAATCAAAATAAAACATCACTTAAAACCTTATTTTTTTGCACCTTTGTTCACCGAATATAGTTTAAACAACTAAAAATTAAACGGAATGTCAAAAAAACACAACTTTGGTGCAGGTCCTTGCATCTTACCTCAGGAAGTTTTTGCAGAAGCAGCAAAAGCAGTAGAAAACTTTAACGGATTATCAATTCTTGAAATATCGCACCGTAGCCCAGACTTTGTGGCAGTGATGGATGAAGCACAAGAGTTGGTTAAAAAAGCCCTTAATGTACCTGAAGGTTATACAGTACTATTTTTACAAGGTGGAGCCAGCTTAGGATTTTTAATTACAGCTATGAATATGGCGCGTCAAAACAAAAAAGCCGCTTATGTTGATACAGGAGCGTGGAGTACAAAAGCCGTAAAAGAAGCCAAAAATGCAGGATTAGAAGTAGAAATTGTAGCCTCATCAAATGATAACAATTTTAACTATATTCCTAAAAATATTAAAGTAGGAAATGAATTTGATTACATCCACATCACCTCTAACAACACCATTTTTGGAACACAATTTAAAACCCTACCAAAATTTGATATTCCAGTGGTTTGTGATATGTCATCAGATATATTTTCAAGAGAAATAAACGTAGCCGATTTTGATATTATTTATGCAGGAGCACAAAAAAACTTAGGTCCAGCTGGTGCTACACTTTACATAGTAAAAAATTCAATTTTAGGACAATCTTCAATTGACATTCCTACTTATTTAAACCTAAAAACACACGCCGACAAAGACTCAATGTTTAACACCCCACCCGTATTTTCAATTTATGTAGCTATGTTAAACTTACGCCATTTAATTAAAAACGGAGGTGTGCCAGCCATTGAAAAAATCAACCAAGCCAAAGCCAATTTATTATACAACGAAATAGATAACAACCCGTTATTTAAAGGTGTAGTTGCCAAAGAAGACCGTTCAAATATGAATGTAACTTTTGTATTAACCAACGACAATTTAAAAGAAGAATTTGATAAAATGTGGAATAATGCTGGCATAGTAGGGTTAAAAGGACACCGCTCAGTGGGAGGTTATCGCGCCTCAATGTACAATGCCCTTCCGTTAAGTTCGGTTGAAGTATTAGTAAACGTTATGAAAGAATTTACAGCAAAAAATAGTTAAAAATGAAAATATTAGCCAATGACGGTATCTCACAAGCCGGAATAAAAAAATTAGAACAAGAAGGATTTGAAGTAATAACAGATAATGTACCTCAAGACCAATTAATTGATTACATTAAATCAAACAATATTGCTGCCCTATTGGTGCGTAGTGCTACTACCGTTCGTAAAGATTTAATTGACGCTTGCCCCAACCTAAAACTTATTGGACGTGGAGGTGTTGGAATGGACAACATAGATGTAGATTACGCCCGAAACATAGGAAGACAAGTTATTAATACTCCCGCCGCCTCATCACAATCAGTAGCCGAAATGGTAATGGGTAATTTATTCTCATTGTCTCGTTCATTATTCCATTCACACAGAGTAATGCCCCAAATTGGCGACAAAGAATTCAAATCGCTTAAAAAAAAATATGGTAAAGGACAAGAACTTAGAGGAAAAACCATTGGAATTGTAGGATTTGGACGCATTGGTCGCTCGTTGGCATCTTATTGCCTTGGTATAGGAATGAAGGTTGTAGCCGTAGATATGCAATCTAATGAAATCAACATTCCCATCCACATTAACGGTACAGCCGACATCAATGTAAAAATTAAACCTTTTACCAACCTAATGGACGTGATTAACGACTTAGATTATATTTCTCTTCACATCCCTAAACAAGCAGGCGGTAAAGCCGTTATTTCCGACAACGAAATATCTAAAATGAAAGATGGTGTAATTTTAGTCAATGCCGCACGTGGAGGAGTAATAGATGAAGACGCCCTATTAAGAGGCATCAAAAGCGGAAAAATAAGAGCCGCTGCCTTAGATGTATTTGAAAACGAACCATCACCACGTAAAGATTTACTTGAAAATGAACAAATAGCCACCACACCTCACATAGGCGCCGCAACAACAGAAGCACAAGACAGAATAGGAATAGAACTAGCAGACCAAATAATAAAATATTTTAAATAATTTGTAGGGTGGCTTAACGGGCTATCCGCTAAAGTTTATTTGTTTTAAAACCATTCAACTAAACTTTGGTGTGGCTTCTATGGTCGCCCCTCCAAAGCCAAGTTTCTTTAAGTTTTAAACCAAACAAAGCTACCGCTCCTATCCCTACCACATTAATTGTTAATGCTTTTAGAACTAACACTTAAAAAAAAGAAAAAATAATCAAAATGATAGTAAGCCCATCAATATTAGCTTGT
>CAYQRJ010000315.1:0-2863 GCA_964419855.1 uncultured Crocinitomix sp. | reverse complement strand
ATAAAACACTAAACAAAAAACATTAAACTTTAAATAATGAAGGACACGATAACAAGTAACAAATAACGAATAACAAATAACAAATAACGAATATGAAAACAAAACAAAATATATTAAGCTCAATGGTCATTATTTTACTAATGACTGTAAGCTGTTCTCAAAACAAAACAAGTTTAGATGAACTCAAAAAAAAGCAAACCAAGTTAAAAAAAGAGTTAGCTGAAATTAACCAACAAATACAAGCGTTAGATACTAATCAGCAACAAGTCGTTTTAAATGTAACTTCAACAGATGTCAAAATTTCAAATTTTCAACATAAAATTGAATTGCAAGGTGCGGTTGAATCTGACGACAATATTTTATTAAATGCCGAAATGCCTGGTAAAATTACAAGAGTTTATGTTAAAGAGGGGCAAAACGTACATAAAGGGCAGTTACTGGTATCAATTGACGACCAAATTATAAACAGCAGCATTGAGGAAGTTAAAACAGGACTGGAAATGGCTGACTTTATGTATAAAAAACAACTTAAACTGAATGAGCAAGGTTTAGGAACTGAAATTGAATTAGAAAATGCCAAATCTCAAAAAAAATCGTTAGAAGCTAAACTAAAGACTTTATATGCCCAAAAAGGAAAATCTAATATAAAAGCACCTTTTAGTGGTGTAATTGATGAAGTGTTTGTAACTGCAGGAGAAATGGCATCTCCACAATTTCCCTTATTAAGAATAGTTAATAATAGCCACATTAAAATAACGGCTTCTGTATCAGAAAATCATTTGGCTACTGTTAAAATTGGTACGCCTGTTGATGTTGTTTTTCCTAATTTAAACGACACAATTATACAATCTAATGTGACCTACATTGGTAATTATATTGACCCAGTAAATAGAACATTTAGGGTACACATTGGATTAAAAAACAATAAAACATTTTTACCCAATCAAATTGCTAAAGTAAATATTACTGATTTGAATTTAGATTCGGCTTTGGTAGTTAATTCTCAATCTATTTTACAAGATACAGACAACAACAATTTTGTTTATAAAATGATATCAAATGGTAATAACACTTATCAGCTTAAAAAGGTATATGTAAATATCATTAAATCATACAAAGGAATGTCTGCTATTGCTCCCATCAATAAAAATGATTTACCAAAAGGAAGTAAAGTGGTTTTAGATGGCGGAAAAGGATTAACTGAACAAGACATTGTAAAAATTCAATAAAATGAGTAAAGACGTAATTAAAGAATTCAAACTATCTACTTGGGCGGTTAAAAATCGTAAAACGGTATATTTAATCACTTTTATTATATTTTTTGGGGGGATGTTTGCCTACCAAGGAATGCCAAGAGAAAACTTTCCTGAGTTGCAAATACCAGAAATTTATGTGGGTGTAGCCTACCCTGGTAATTCTCCTGAATTAATTGCCGAAAAAATTGCCGACCCTATTGAAAAAGAACTGAATTCAATTAAAAATATTGACGAAATTTCATCCAGTTCCATTAATGGATTTGCAACCATCACCGCTAAATTTAATTTTAATGTCACTGCAAAAGAAGCGCTGCAAGACGTTAAAGATGCAGTTGACAAAGCAAGGTCAAAAAAAGAATTTCCAAAAGATTTACCCGTTGAGCCCAATATTTTTGAATTAGATGTGTCGCAAATGCCAGTGATGAATATTAATTTATCTGGAAATTACTCCGTTCACGAGTTAAAAGATTTTGCAGAAATTTTAGAGGAAAAAATTGAAGATTTACAAGAAATATCTGAGGTGGACATTCGTGGTATTCAAGAAAAAGAGATGAGTATTGAAATTGACCGCTACAAAGCAGAGGCTGTTGATGTGTCGTTTTATGATATTGAAAAAGCAGTAGGCAATGAAAACATTACTATGTCAGGTGGAGAAATTTTAGATGGTAAAACTAACCGAACTGTTCAAATTAAAGGAGAATTTACAAGTGCTGAGGAATTGGGTAACGTCATAGTTAAACAAGAATTTTACAAACCTGTGTATTTAAAAGATATTGCCAAAGTCAATTTTAAAGACGCTGACATTACCTCTTATGCCAGAGAATTTGGTCAGCCAGTTGTGATGCTTGATGTAAAAAAACGTGGAGGAGAAAACTTACTTGATGCGTCTGACAAAATAAATCTCATATTAAAAGAGGTTAAAACTAACAAGCTAATTCCTGCTGATGTAAATATTTCTGTAACCAACGATATGTCTGACAAAACAAGAGAAATGGTATCAAACCTTGAAAACTCTATCTATTTTGGAATTTTACTTGTAGTTGGCGTGTTGTTATTTTTCTTAGGTGTTAGAAACGCATTATTTGTTGGTGTAGCTATTCCATTATCAATGCTAATGTCTTTCTTAATTTTAAGTGCTATGGGAGTTACCCTTAACACAATGGTATTATTCTCCTTAGTTTTAGCACTTGGTATGTTGGTTGATAACGGTATTGTTATTGTTGAAAACGTCTATCGACTAATGGATGAGGGTATGGACAGTTTTGAAGCTGCCAAAAAAGGTGTTGGAGAAGTGGCTTGGCCTATTATTGCTTCCACTGCTACTACGTTAGCCGCCTTTGTTCCACTTGCTATATGGCCTGGTATTATGGGTGAATTTATGAAATTTTTACCCATTACTTTAATGATTGTTTTAGGCTCGTCATTATTTGTTGCCTTGGTAATTAACCCTGTGCTTACTGCCGTGTATATGAAAATTGAAACCGACAATCACAACCACAAAAAATCACTAATTATTGCAGGTGTTTTTCTTATTTTCGGTTTAATTATTTTATCAATGAATACTACTTGGGGAAATCTATTCATTATTATTAGTTTATTTATTCCGT
>CAYQRJ010000314.1:1771-2865 GCA_964419855.1 uncultured Crocinitomix sp. | reverse complement strand
AGTGTTACAAGACCTGGTTGGTCAGCTACATTAAGTTGTGTGCCTTGTGCTGGAGGACCTAATGGCACAGACAATAATGACTGTAATCAATCTTTTCAAGTATGTAACTCCTCTCCTATTAGTACTGTTTCAACGGGTCCAGGTATCCAATCTGAGGGTTGTACAACAGGGTCATGTCCTGCTGGAGGAGAAAATCATACCAATTGGTTTTATATTGTAATGCAAACCAGCGGTACTTTTACGTTTAATGTTACTCCTAATGTTAGTTCAGACGATTTTGATTTTACATTTTTTGGTCCAAATGTTTCTTGTAACTCTTTAGGTGCACCCATTAGATGTTCTGATGCTGGTGTTACTGGTACAACTGGCTTAGGAAATGGTGCCGTAGATGTAGTTGAAGATGTAAATGGAAACGGCTGGTTAGCCCCAATGAATGTAACAGCAGGAGAAGTATATGTGTTAAATGTGGACAGATGGTCGCCTGGTGGGAATGGTTATACTTTAAACTTTGGAGGAACAGCTTCACTAGATTGCACACCATTACCAGTGCAATTATTAGACTTTACAGCTGAATATAACAGAGATAATAATGTAGTAGAATTGTATTGGCATACAGAGTCTGAAATCAATTCGGATTACTTTATTGTTGAAACATCTACTGATGGAAAAAATTATGAAAAACTAATTGAAATTGATGGAGCAGGAAATACGTCTTACGAAACAGAATACCTTACTAATGATTATCAACCAAAAAGTGGAATTAATTATTATAAATTAACACAAGTAGATTTTCAAGGTAAAAAAAGAGAACTTAAAAAAGTAAGCGTTTATGTTGAAAAAAAACCTGAATACACCATTAGCCTTATACCAAACCCTGCTAGCAAACAAACCATTATTAAGTATGAAAACACCAAAGCCGAAACTGTTGAAATTTTTGTTTATGATAGTTTTGGAAAAATTGTATTTAAAACTAAAACCGAATCAATAGAGGGGATAAATAATTTTAACTTAAATATTAATGATTTTGATAACGGAATTTATATGGTGGCAGTGTCAACCTCAACAGGTTTATTAAAAACTAAATTAATAAAAGG
>CAYQRJ010000314.1:0-1671 GCA_964419855.1 uncultured Crocinitomix sp. | reverse complement strand
AAAACTTATAGTAAACACCTCTAACTTTAAAAAGTTAGAGGTTTTTTGTGCTGTAAGCAAACATTACCCTATCTTTGCAAATTATTATGAGTCAGTACAAAAAAGTAGCGTTTTATACATTGGGTTGTAAGCTGAATTTTTCAGAAACATCAACCATATCACGTAATTTTCAAAATCAAGGGTTTGCTAAGGTTGATTTTACTGATAATCCAGATATTGTAGTCATTAACACCTGTTCCGTAACAGAAAACGCCGACAAAAAATGCCGGCAAATTGTAAAAAAAGCCACTAAAATTAATCCCAACGTATTTGTGGTAATGATTGGCTGCTACGCCCAACTTAAACCAACAGAAATTGCTAATATTAACGGAGTAGATTTAGTACTTGGTGCCAACGAAAAATTCAATATTTTAGACCATATCGACTCTCTTGAGAAAAAAGAAATGGCTAAAATTGAAAATCAAAACATTAAAGAAACTAAAGATTTTATCCCCTCTTTTAGCATGGGAGACCGCACCCGTTCTTTTTTAAAAATTCAAGATGGCTGTGATTATTTTTGTACGTTTTGCACCATTCCGTTAGCTAGAGGCAAAAGCAGAAATGCTAGTATATCTGAAACAGTAAAACAAGCCGAAAAAATTGCCCAAACCGATATTAAAGAAGTGGTTTTAACAGGTGTAAACATTGGCGATTTTGGTCAAGGTAAAGGTGAAACTTTTTTTGAATTGATTAAAGAATTAGACAGCATTAAAGGTATTGACCGTTACCGCATTTCATCTATTGAACCAAACCTATTAACCAACCAAATTATAAACTTTGTTCATCAATCTCGTGCTTTTTTACCTCATTTTCATATTCCATTACAGTCTGGTTCTGATGAATTACTAAAAAAAATGCGCCGTAAATATTTAACCAATTTATATGCCAATAGGGTTAAACAAATAAAATCTAACAACCCCGATACTTGTATTGGTGTAGATGTTATTGTTGGTTTTCCGGGCGAAACTGATGAGGAATTTAACAAAACGCTTAATTTTTTAAAAGATTTAGATATTTCATATTTACACGTGTTTACCTACTCCGAAAGGGCAAACACCACCGCTAAAAAAATGCCTGATGCCATACCTATCAATATTAGGCGTGAACGCAGTAAACAACTTCAAATTTTATCTAACAAAAAAAGAAGGGCTTTTTACGAAACTCAATTGGGTAAAACTAAACAAGTGTTGTGGGAGGGTGAAGAAAATGAAGGTACAATGTATGGTTTTACCGAAAATTACGTTAAAGTTAAAACACCTTTTAACTCAAAACTCGTTAATCAAATTAAACAAGTTAAACTTTTAGAAATTGATAGAGATGGTGTGGTTAAAGTTGAACTGCTATAACAATAACAACTTAAATTAGAATACAACTCTAGTTTTTAACCCTTTTTTTATTGTAATTCCGTCCTAAATATTTTTTAAATTTATTTAGGTTCAAATTAAAAATTAATTTCAATGAACTTGATTGTTATACCAATTTAATTTTGAAATACGCTGAAAGAAATAGAACTGCGTAGCACTCACGAACTCACGTTAAAATATAAAAGCGTAAGTAATTGTTTTTTTACTTATTGATGAATAAAAATCCATTCATAGCCAAAGTTATGAATTTATTTTTTGAAGAAAAGAA
>CAYQRJ010000313.1:0-2872 GCA_964419855.1 uncultured Crocinitomix sp. | reverse complement strand
GGTATTCCTACGGATTTTAAAATTTCGCATCTAAACAAAGCTAATTCCATGAATTTTTGCGGTTATTTACTACCTTTGTTGTTATAAATAATTTTTGTATGAGGTTAATTGTTATATTTAGTTTTATTTTTGGATTTGTGTTTTCGTTAAAAGCTCAAGATTCCAAATTGTTTATTGGGTTTAATACTGGGGCTAAATTTGGTAATAGAAATTATGCCCTTAGATATACAGGAGCTTATCAAAATGAATTACCTGTGCAATTTGACAACCCTAACATTTATCAACAAGTTTATCAGATTTTAGGTAACAAAGATTTTAGTTTTTCTGAATTTAATGAACTTTACCACTATAAACCAGCATTTAATTTAGGTTTATTAATAGGATACAATACCAGTCCTAATTTACAAGCTAGCATTGCCACCAATTTTAGCCGTTTAAAAATGATTTCAACTTATACTTTAGAAGTGATTGATCCTACTAACTTTACAACACAAGGACAATATGTTACTGGTAACATTTTAGGAGAAGAAAGTAGGTTTAACGGCAGATTTAATTTAGATTATATTTTTGATGGCGATAAAGTTCGTTTTTTACTAGGTGGTTCTGGTATGTTTTTAGCTTGGCGAATTGAAAAACAAATTGCCGAGCTTAACAATGAATCATTTATTTTACCACTTTACTCTTTACACAACCCCAACAATAACATCACTAAAAAAGTGTCGGGTATGGGTTGGGGATATGGTATTAATGCTGGTATTCAATTTAATATTAACGATAAATTTAAGGGACAATTGGTTTATCAACCTTATTTGTCAAAACTTGATTACTTTACAACAAAGTTACAAAAAGAGCAATTGGGGTCAAGTTATCAAAAACCTAAACAAAGATTAGAACACGACCTTACTTTACGTTTAATTTGGAAGTAAATTCATACATTTGCAACATAACAACCTTAACTTTTAATGAAAAAATTTGAAATTCCATCTTATTATCGCTCTCCAATTATTAGTAAGGTTAAAGAGATCCGTAAAGCGAATGATCCTAGAAAAAAGGATTTTACTCCCACTTTATTAGATTTTGGAACTGTAAAATTTTACATTGCCCGTCATTTTGGCTTTTGTTATGGGGTTGAAAATGCTATTGAAATCAGTTATAGAGCCATAGCCGAAAATCCAAACAAAAAAATTTATTTATTAAGTCAAATGATACACAATCCGGGTGTAAATGAAGATTTAATAAAACACGGAATTACTTTTATTCAAGATACTTCTGGTCAACAAATTATTCCTTGGTCAGACATTACCAAAGATGACATAGTTATTATTCCAGCATTTGGCACAACAGTTGAAATTGAAAACAAAATAAAATCTATTGGTATTGAGGTTAAACGTTATAACACCACTTGCCCATTTGTAGAAAAGGTATGGAATCGTTCTCAAAAATTAGGACAAGATGATTATACGGTTATTATTCACGGAAAAAAAAACCATGAAGAAACACGTGCTACTTTTTCTCACTCCAAAGTGTCTGCTAAATCAATTATTGTAAAAGACATTGAAGAAACAAAAATTTTAGCAAAATTTATTAGTGGAGAATTACCAATTAAAGAATTCAAATCAACGTTTAAAAATTTTTATTCGGATAGTTTTAACCCTGAAACAGACCTTAAAAAAATAGGTGTTGTTAACCAAACTACCATGCTAGCATCCGAAACACAAGAAATTACAGATTATTTATATCAAGTAATGCTTGATAAATATGGTAAGGAAAATATTAAAAATCATTTTGCTAACACTAGAGATACACTTTGTTACGCTACTAATGATAACCAAACTGCCACACAACATTTACTTAGTACTAATGCCAACATGGCTATAGTTGTTGGTGGATATAATAGCTCTAACACCTCTCACTTGGTTGAATTATTAGCCAATAAATTTGACACATATTTTATTAAAGATGAATCTGAAATTGAAAATGATTTCTCTATCAATCATTTTGATTTAAAAAGTAAAAAAATGATTCATCATTCATCTTTTTTAAGTAAATTACCAAAAACTATAATTCTATCTAGTGGCGCATCTTGCCCTGACGCTACAGTTGATAGAGTTTTACAAAAAATATTATCTTTTTACATCCATACTAAATCTGTAGATGAAGTATTAAAACAATTAAATTATGAGAATTAAATTTTTATTATACAGTTTAAGCATTACGTTAATTACAGCTTGTTCATCAGTAAAATATTTACCTGAAACCAACAAGCAAGATAAAAAAGCTTTAAAACAATTTTTAAAGGAGTTGCCAGATGTTGCCATTCATCAACATTACACTGTATTAATGGAATATATGGATAGTGATTACGTTAAAGAACAACATGATGAAAATTTGAATGGTGATGATTTGCAATTTGTTAACGAAATTTTTTGCGGTAACGACATTAACGATAATTCTTTTCATTGTATAAACCAAAATGAAATTACCAGTTTTGATATTAAATTAGTAGAACAAATTGAAGACACCAAATATAAAATTTTAATATATGTTGGAGATGCCGTAAATACAGTAGCAAGTAAATTATTAATATCAAAAAAAATAGTAAACGGTCAACCAAAATTTGGTTTGGTTGGTGCTGTGGGGTAACGAACGATTTGTGTATGGTGCATTTGGTATTTAAAGCACCAATTTTTCTCCCGATAGCTATCGGGAGAAAATGTAATGAAAATTAAATACGAAAATTTGGAAATATAATCAAAAGACCTAAAGATTAACCTCTCAAATCACCGCTTTCCCCATAAGACAAAATTTTAGCTACCTGCAACACCGGATCAGTCAATATTTCGGCAAACTCAATAACCACATTGTATTCAGT
>CAYQRJ010000312.1:1512-2916 GCA_964419855.1 uncultured Crocinitomix sp. | reverse complement strand
GTTGAGCAATGTTAAAAAACGAAAAACCAATCCACAATATTAAAACCAACGCTTTTTTCATACTACATATATCTTCTTTCAACCAACTCTACAAACGTAACCACATTTTCATCTTCTGCATCCCAATTTTGTTGTTGCGATAATGTATTTAAATAATTACGAGCATCATCTCCAATTTCAAACGAATTTAGTTTTTCTATGGCAGCATTATAACTATCATTATCACCATTAAACAACTTGCTAATAAATGAAAATTTTTGGTTGATATTAATGTGCGATTTTAAATCTTTAATAGGCGAAAATTTTAATTTATCTGCTAAAGAATTTTGTTGGGCAGATTTAAACACATCATTTAATGAATGGTTACCTTCAAATGTTTCGTTAATACTTTTAGGTGAGGTTTGTTGATGGTTGTCCTTAATAATACTTTCTTTTTTTGTTGATGTTTTTTCTTCTTCAACTGGCTCACCAAAATCAAATAACATATCGGTTTCAGCTTCATTAGTTGAGTTGTTTTCTTCTGATGTTAAATCAAAAAAAGTTTCGTCCTCTTTTTCTTCAACCACTGGAATTATGGCTTCATCTTCCGCTTCTGTTACATTTACCTCTCTTGTAGCCATTTTTTCAAACGCTTTATGTCGTATAACCACTAACCTTTCGTAAAGTTCTTGGGCGTTAGAGGTTAGCAACTCTACTTCAGGTGTATCTATACTGCCCTGATTTAATTTTTTAACTTGTTCAGTTATATCTGCAACAATTTGATCTAATGATTTGAATGAAGTATCCACAATTTTTTTTATTTATTCACAATTTTAAAACTTATGGTAAAATTAAATATATATTTGGTGAAAATCGAATTATTTTGGAAATTTCTCACAAAAGAGATGTTGAAATCTCATTAAAAAGCAGTTTTACACAGTCTGAGCGCAATGCTCAAATAAGAGTTGTGTGTGGACCTATGTTTTCAGGCAAAACAAAAACATTAATAAGGGTTATTAATGAATATAAAACTGTTGGTAAAAAAGTATTTGTTTTTAAGCCTAAAATTGATGATAGATATGCTGATAATTCGATTGTGTCTCACGACAAAGACGAAACCTCTGCTTTTAATGTTAATCGTCCTATAGAAATTTTAGATTATCATTTGAATGCAGATGTGATTGCCATTGATGAGGTTCAGTTTTTTGATGACTCGATTATTGAAGTGTGTAATGCCTTAACCGAAAATGGTAAAACTGTTATTTGTGCTGGTTTAGATTTAGATTACAGAGGGTTACCATTTGGTCCTATGCCTAAAGTTTTAGCCATTGCAGATGAAATTATTAAACTTAATTCTATTTGTACGTTTTGTTCTGGTCCTGCAAGAATATCGCATAGAATTACACCAGAAAAAGAACAAGTAGT
>CAYQRJ010000312.1:0-1412 GCA_964419855.1 uncultured Crocinitomix sp. | reverse complement strand
TATTTTTTAGCTTATTGTTTATTGTTCCATTGGTTGGATTAAGTCAAATGACAGTTAACAAAACCAAACACCACTTTGGTGATTTATATGAAAATGCCCCTACGTATGTTGATTTTACTTTTAAAAATACGGGTAATAAAGCGGTATTCTTATTAACGGTTGATAGACCTCAAGAGGTATATTATTTATATTCTAAAAAATTGATTCAACCTGACAGCACTATGACCTTAAGGTTAAAAATTAATGATAACATTAAAGGGCGATTTAATTATTATGTTGAAGTATATTTTAGCGATTATAGAGAGCCTGTGGTGCTTAATTTAAAGGGTAACGTTAAACAAAAAAGCAGTAATGCTTTAACCGATTGTCCTGATTTTAATAAACAACCACCCAACAGAGGTGCGCCTGAATTTGAAGTAACGGTAAAGGTTGTTGACAGTATTACACGTGAACCTATAAGAAGAAGTAAAGTGTATTTTGTAAATAACGGCACGTTGGTGGGCGAATTTTATACTAATTCTAACGGAATTGTACACCAAAAAATTCCTTTAGGCTTATATTACATTACTGCCGAAAAACCTCCTTATCAGTCTAATTTTTTTGATGGATATTTGAATTTTCAAAACAATTATGTTGAAATTGAATTACAACAAACAAAAACTAATACTCCTCCAGTAGTTGAAGAGGAAGATGTTGTGGAAATTAATGATGACGACATTGAAGATAATGAAAATATTGAAGAAGCAGAAATTGAAGAACCTATTGTTGAAAATACACCTATAAAAGACACTACCAAATTAGATGATTTACCACCTAAAGAATTTGATAAAACTCATTTTGTACCTAACAATATTGTTTTTATTGTTGATGTAAGTTCGTCTATGAATGGAATGGGTAAATTGGATTTATTAAAACTATCAATGATTGAGCTAACAAAAGTGTTAAGACCTGAAGACAGGGTGTCGTTAATTGCCTATTCGGGTCACGTTCATATTTTGCTAGAAGATGTGTCTGCCATGAAAAAAGATGAAATTATTGAACAGGTGCAAAGCTTACAAGCTAAAGGATATACTGCTGGTGGTGATGCCATTAAAGAGGGATACCGTTTAGCCGAAAAACATTATATTGAAGGCGGAAATAATTTAATTTTTATGGTTACTGATGGCGCTTTTAATAAAGGTGATAAAAATTTTAAAAGAATTATTACAAAAAATTACAAAAAAAAGAATATCATTTTTTCAGTGGTAGGCATAAAAACCACCGACTTTTTAACTACCGAAATGAAATCAATTTCTGACCTTGGTGGCGGTGAATATGTTAGAATTATTACCATTGATGACGCCAAAAATAAATTGTTTGAAGAGGTTAGAAGAACATCTTTTAGAAAGGAAGGAGAGTAGTTTGTCTATTAA
>CAYQRJ010000311.1:0-2931 GCA_964419855.1 uncultured Crocinitomix sp. | reverse complement strand
CAAACAGTAATTGAGTGTTTTGATGTTGTAAAGTTTTTAGCATAGGGTTGCAAAGTTAACTTAATCCACAAAATTCACCACTATATTATTATTTTTTAGTTAAAACACAACAAATCAAATTATTAACACACTTATTGTTCAATTTAATAACACCCAAATTTGAGGGAGTTTGAAATTATATTTATTCATCTGCTACATTTCAAAACCCTTGAAATACTAAGGTATTCCTGCAGATTTTAAAATTTCACATCTAAACAAAGCTAATTCCATGAATTTTTGCGGTTAAATCAATCAGTTTTTTATATGATTAAAAATCATAAATAATAATTAATTTACAATTATATTTGTCAAAAAGAAAATTAACAATAAAATGATTAGTTTTGAAAATACCGAAATTGCCTTTGGTGGTAAAACGGATAGTGATTTAAAATGGTCTTACAGGTTATTTAATTTAATGGGCAAACCTTGGTTAGTAAAAACTGGTAAGGTGGCTACAAATATTGCGTTTAAACTTCATCTCCCCATAAAAGGCATCATTAAAAAAACTATTTTTAAACAATTTTGTGGAGGAGAATCTATTAATGATTGTGAATTAAAAATCAATCAACTGGCTAAATTTAATATAGGAACAATTTTAGATTATTCGGTAGAGGGGAAAACATCAAATGAAGATTTAGACAAAGCAAAAAATGAAATTATTGCTACCATTCAAAAAGCAAAAAGCAATAGTCATATTCCTTTTTCGGTATTTAAACCAACAGGTGTGGCACGTTTTGAATTGTTAGAACTGACCAATGATGAAAATGCAGAGTTAACAGATGAAATTAAACAAGAGTTGGCGCAAGTAATTCAACGAATTGACGCCATTTGTAAATCGGCTTATGATGCTAATGTTCCTTTATTTATTGATGCAGAAGATAGCTGGATACAAGATGGAATTGATAGAATAGTTAATTCAATGATGGCAAAATACAATAAAGAAAAAGTGATTGTTTACAACACCATTCAAATGTATAGACATGATAGGTTAGAATTTTTAAAACAATCTCATCAAAAAGCTAAAGAAAACGGATATAAAATTGGGATGAAAATTGTTAGGGGGGCTTATATGGAAAAAGAAAGAGAGAGAGCTGAAAAAATGGGATACCCCTCACCTATTCATAAAGATAAAACTGCTACTGATAACGATTACGATTTAGCTGTAGAATATTGTATTAATCATATAGAAGATATTGCCTTTTGTGCAGGCACTCATAACGAACAAAGCTCGGCAAAATTAGCTCAATTAATTGATGATAAAAAAATTTCAAAAACAGATAAACGTGTATATTTCGCTCAACTTTTAGGTATGAGTGACCATATTTCGTACAACTTGTCGCATTTAGGGTATAATGTTGCAAAGTACGTACCTTACGGACCTATTGTAGAGGTGATGCCTTACTTAATTCGTAGAGCAGAAGAAAATACATCTGTAGCTGGACAAATGGGTAGAGAATTGTCTTTAATTATTAAAGAACAGAAAAGGAGGAAAGGTAAAAAGTAGTTTTAGTTTTACCAATTAATAGGCTTAATGTTTTTAGACTTTAAAAAATCATTGGCTTTGCTAAAGTGTTTGTTGCCAAACCAATACCCTCTGTTAGCACTTAAAGGAGAAGGATGACCACTTAATAATATTTTGTGTTTAGAGGCGTCAATAAGTTTAACCTTTTGTTTGGCGTGACCACCCCATAACAAAAAAACCACATCTTTTTTTTGTTCAGATATTATTTTTATAACGGCATTGGTAAATGTTTGCCAGCCAAAATTTTTATGAGAGTTAGTTTTACCTGCCTCAACAGTCAATATTGTGTTTAATAAAAATACCCCCTGTTTTGCCCAACGTTCTATGTTGCCATTTTCAGGTAACGGAATGCCTAGGTCGGTTTCAATTTCTTTAAAAATATTAATTAATGATTTAGGAAAAGGTTTAACTGTTTTTTCAACCGAAAAGCATAAGCCGTGTGCGTGCCCAGGTGTGGGATAAGGGTCTTGCCCAATAATAACAACTTTTACTTGGTTAAAATCACACAAATTAAAAGCTTTAAATATATCCTTGTAAGCAGGTAAGCATAAATTTTTCTTATAAGCGATATTTACTTTTTGGTCAAGATTTTTAAAGTAATCTTTGTTAAATTCCTTACTTAAAACTTCACGCCAACTATTGTTTAACAATTCTTTCATAAGGTAAAACTAAAAAAAGGTTTCCTAATAAAGAAAACCTTTTTAATTTTTTATAATAAAAGTTAATTAAAAATTAACCTAATTTAGCAACGTGTTTAGTTAACTTAGATTTTAAGTTACCAGCTTTGTTTTTATGAATGATATTTCTTTTTGCTAATTTATCAATCATTGAAGATACTTTTGGTAACATTTCTTGAGCTTCTTTTTTATCAGTTGTAGCTCTTAATTTACGAATAGCATTACGTGTTGTTTTATGCACGTATCTATTTCTTAATCTTTTAGCGTTGTTAGATCTAATTCTTTTTATTGCTGACTTATGATTTGCCATACTATTTTATTTATTTTTCTTTTTTATTAATTATTTAAAAAGTTGGTAGCCCATAGGAGAATCGAACTCCTGTTTCCAGGATGAAAACCTGGCGTCCTAACCACTAGACGAATGGGCCTAATAAAAACTTTTCAAAACTTGTAGCCCATAGGAGAATCGAACTCCTGTTTCCAGGATGAAAACCTGGCGTCCTAACCACTAGACGAATGGGCCAAAATATTACTTCCTTCCGTAAAAGGAGTGCAAATATAATTCTTATTTTTTTACTGACAAATAATTTTTGAAAAAAAGTTTACTTTGGTGTTAAATTATTGAGTTATATCAATAACGTCCTAAATAAATTGCCCCCGAAAGTTGTCGGGATAAAATTCTTTTAATATTTT
>CAYQRJ010000310.1:0-2965 GCA_964419855.1 uncultured Crocinitomix sp. | reverse complement strand
CAATTTTAAAGTAAATACGCTAGTATTTACTTTAAAATCACTCGAACTGACGCTAATACTTTTAATACTTAAAAAACACAATACTATCTTTAAAACATCCCTTGTCTGCCAACAAGTGGGGAGTTGACACTAGCATTTTAATTAAAAAACAATAAAATAGTGGTGAATTTTTCGGGTTAATCGTTTAAAATAAAGTGCTTTTTTTAGTTTTAATTGCCAAAATACTCAACCTTTTTATTAATTTTACGTATATGTATTGGAATATAATGCAATGAAATTAATAGTAGGACTCATATTTTTATCATCTTATCAACTTTTTGCTGTTGGAGAATGGAATCAAAAAGCCACTTTTGGAGGTGTAGCAAGGCACAGAGCATCAGCTTTTGCTATTGGCGACAAAGGTTATGTGGGAATGGGGCATTATAATACAGGGGAACACGTTATTTTTAAAGATTTGTGGGAGTATGATCCTGCAACAGACTCTTGGACTCAAAAAGCAGATTTTGGAGGGAGTTTACGTTATCAATGTGCTGCTTTTTCAATTGGTGATTATGGTTATTTAGGTCTTGGCAGAAATGCAGACGATAATTATGAACAAGATTTTTGGAAATATGATCCATCTGCCAATTTATGGTATCCCATTGCTGATTTTCCAGGTGTACCCAGACGTGGAGCAGCTGCTTTTGTTATTAATAAAAAAGCCTATGTGGGGTTGGGTCAAACAGATGGGGGATATGCCAAAGACTTTTACAAATACAACCCAAACACTAACACTTGGACTCAAGTAGCTGATTTTATTGGTGTAGCCAGAACATCTTCCGCTTATTTTGTGGTTAATAATAAAGCTTATGTTGGTACAGGTCATACATTTGGTACACCACTTAAAGATTTTTATGAGTACAACCCAACTTCTGATTATTGGATTCAAAAAGCAGATGTAGGCGATAGTTTACGTCAAGATGCAACTGGGTTTGCTGTAATGGGAGAAGGTTATATTGGTACAGGAAATAATGTAGATGGATCAGTGAATTATAAAGATTTTTGGAAATATAATGTGGCAACTGATACTTGGGCAAGGGTAGCCGATTTTGGTGGTGTGGCAAGACGTTATATGGTGTCTTTTGTTATTGATAATACTGCCTATTGTTGGGGAGGTACAAATGGAACTAATTTAAAAGATTTATGGTCTTTTAACCCTTATTTGTCTGTAGATGAATTAAATGACAAAGTAGTTTCTATTTATCCAAACCCTGCAACCACTCAAGTGATTTTTAATTTAAACAACATAAACAATGCTTCTATTACAATTTATAATTCAAATGGTCAGTTAATTTCAACCCTAAATGATATGTCTAATCAATATGTTTTAAATAAAGAATCTTTGTCAAATGGATTATATTTTTATACCATTACATCAAATCAACAAATTATTAAATCGGGTAAATTTATTTTTGAATAATGAGTTTGAATCAATACATACAAAAAGGTAAAAAGCAATTAGCGGTTTTAATTGACCCTGATAAGTCTAAAAATGAGATTCAATTGATTGATTTGATAAAAAAAATTAATATTCTTAAACCAAATTATATTTTTGTAGGTGGTAGCACGGTTGATGTTGTTGATTTTAAACAGTGTATTCAAATCATTAAATATAACACTAAAATACCTGTTATTATTTTTCCCGGTTCACATTTACAAGTTGACGAGCAGGCTGACGCCATTTTGTTTTTGTCTTTAATTTCAGGCAGAAACCCAGATTTTTTAATTGGTCATCAAATTGAAGCAGCACCCAGACTAAAACAATCAAAAATAGATATTATTCCAACGGCTTATCTATTAATTGATGGGGGTAAAATGTCGTCTGTAGCTTACGTTAGTCAAACCACGCCCATTCCTGCCGATCAAAATATCATTGCTAAAAACACAGCTTTAGCTGGAGAGTTAATGGGAATGAAATGTGTGTTTATGGATGCGGGTAGTGGTGCTGTAAACCCGGTTCCTCCAAAAATGATTAAAACTGTATCTCAAACCATAAACTTACCTCTAATTATTGGAGGCGGATTAAAAACCATTAACGATATAGAATTAGCCTATGAATCTGGAGCAGATGTTGTTGTAATTGGCAATAAAATAGAAGAAGACATTAATTTTATTTTAGACCTAAAAAACCTTAAATTTGTAGAATGAAGTTATTAATTTCAAGTATATTATCCTTTTTAGTGATGAGTGGATTTGCTCAACAACTCAACCCAGTACAGTTTAGTTTTGAAAGCGGCATTTATTCTACCCCAATTTTATTAACATTAAGTTCGCCAGATGTAGGGGTACAGATTTATTACACCACCAATGGTAATGAACCCACCACTAACGATTATCTTTACAGTAATTCTTTAACTTTGTTGGATTTAGATGGTACACCAAATGGCTATTCAAACATTCCAACTAACCCATCTTTAAATTATCCTTACGGCACGTATTCGGCTACTCGAGCACACACAAGAGGATGGTTGCCACCTGTTGGAGAGGTTCAAAAAGCGCATATTATTAAAGCCAAAGCATTTAAAACGGGCTATACCTCAAGCCCAACAGTTACCAAAACGTTTTTAATAGATGCTCAGGGCGTAAGCCGTTACACTCTTCCTGTTTTATCAATAACTGTAGATAGTGCCAAAATGTTTTCAGACCAAACGGGTATTTATGTTTATGGTAATGAGCCTGATGGAAATTATTCTCAAAAAGACACTGCTTGGGAGCGAATAATGAATTTTGAATTAATAGAAAACGGAACATCTGTTTATCAACAAGACGTAAGGGCAAGAATACACGGAGGAGGATCACGCCACTCTTGTAAAAAAAATCTAAGAATGTACGGAGAGTACGACAATAAAAGTAATTTTACTTACCCATTTTTTGATGAGGTTGAAATCAATAAATATAAACGTATCATATTACGTTCTGGTGGTCA
>CAYQRJ010000309.1:0-2987 GCA_964419855.1 uncultured Crocinitomix sp. | reverse complement strand
AATATTTATCCTAATCCAACATCAGGTATATTAAATATTGAATATAAAAACATTACTAATATTAAAGTGATAGATATGCAAGGTAGAGTAATTTTAACCAAAAAATTCAACAATGCTGTTGAAGGAAAAGAAGTCTTTGATTTTTCTAATTATTCAAAAGGAATGTATCAAGTTGTTTTAGTTAATAATAATAAAACAATAGTTAGAAAAATTATTTTGAAATAAAAAAACTTTTTTCATATATAAATTTAAAAGAGGTCGTTTTAAAAAACAGCCTCTTTTTTTTGTTTCTTAAATTAAAGTTATATAATCTAACACTTGTTAACAAAAATAATTAGCATTTAAACATATAAAAAAGTATCTTTGTATTTATTAAGATGCTTTAGATATGAGTTGGAGTAAGATGTCAATGTTTAAAATGCCAAGTAAATACCGTAGGTATAATTTTCAGCCTAGGTATTATGATGAGCGCAAAGAAAAACTTAAAAAAAAGGTAGAGCTATATAGCGGTGAAGGACAAGTGGATAGAAAAAGAGAAATAAATTTTAGATCGAACATTGAGGACAGTTGGGGGAATTCTGAAGTTAGACGTCAAAGCCAAATGGCAAATTTACGGTTGTTGGTTATTTTAATTATTATTGGATTTGCGACTTATTATATTTTTACAGGATTAGATTCTGCAGAGGAAATTATTAATTCAAATTTACCAAAAAAATAATTGTTTGTTTTTTTATGTCAGATTTAATTAAACTATTACCCGATCACATTGCCAATCAAATTGCAGCTGGAGAAGTGGTGCAAAGACCTGCTTCTGTTGTTAAAGAATTGGTTGAAAATGCCATTGATGCTGGCGCAACAAAAATTCAACTTATTGCCAAAGATGGAGGAAAAACACTTATACAAGTGATTGATAACGGTTGTGGGATGTCTGACATTGATGCACGTATGTGTTTTGAACGACACGCTACTTCTAAAATTCAATCGGCAGATGATTTGTTTCATTTGCAAACCAAAGGATTTAGAGGTGAAGCTATGGCATCTATTGCGGCAGTTAGTCATGTAGAACTTAAAACTAAATTAATTGATAAGGATTTAGGGTCGCAAGTGATTATTGAAGGCTCAAAAATTATTAAGCAAGAACCTTGTTCTTGTGCTGATGGGACATCAATATCGGTTAAAAATTTGTTTTTTAATATTCCTGCAAGGCGTAATTTTTTAGGGTCAAACTTAACAGAATATAAACATATTTTAAATGAGTTTTTGCGTGTGGCTTTGGTGCATCACGACATTGCTTTTACTTTTCATCATAACAACGATTTAATTTACAATTTACCTCCTTCAGGGTTAAGACAAAGAATAGTACATATTTACGGTAAAAACTACAATAATCGTTTGGTGCCTGTTAATGAAGAAACCGATATTTTTAAAGTGTCTGGCTTTGTAACAAAACCTGAATTTGCACGCTCATCACGAGACCAAATGTTTTTATTTGTAAATAACCGTTTTTTTAAAGACCGCTATTTTAATCACGCCATTCAGCAAGCTTTTGAGGGGATGATTCCTTCTAATAAGTTTCCTGCTTACTTTTTGTATTTTGAAGTTCCAACTGAATCCATTGATGTGAATGTACATCCTACTAAAACCGAAATAAAATTTGAAAATAGGCAAGAGATTTACTCTATATTAAGATCGTCTATTAAACAAGCGTTAGGACAATTTAATGTGGCACCCACCATAGATTTTGATCAAGAAAGTAGTTTTGATGTTCCTACTTTAAAAAAAGGTGAAAGCATTAGAGTACCCGAAATAAAAATTAATCCCAATTTTAATCCTTTTGATACCATTAAAGTAACTCAAAATAAAGGCAATTTTACAGGAGGGAGCAAAAGCGAAATAAAACCCAATCATTCTGAGTGGGAGAATTTTTATGATATTGCTAAAAATGAGGAAAATAGCGGTGAACAATTAGGTGTAGATAACCAACAAGATGAGTTGATTATTCAATCTAAAATGGATGTAGATGACAATATAACCATTGAAAAATCAGGAAAATTACCCTATCAGTTACATCAAAAGTACATTATTTCGCCCATTAAAACTGGTTTTATAATGATTGACCAATATAGAGCACACAGTAGAATTATTTATGAAAATTTACTCTCTAATTGGTCAGACGATAATGTAAAATCTCAACAATTATTATTTCCAGAAGAGTTTGAACTGTCAGCAACAGAAATGGTTTATTTAACAGAATTGTTAGAACAATTAACATCTATTGGATTTGATATTAAAATAATTGATAATAAAATTGCTAAAGTAACTGCTGTTCCAACCCACCTTGAAAATCAATCTGCCAAAAAAGTAATTGAAGAACTTATAAATAATTTTAAAGAAAACAGTCAGCAAGAGGACGTTGATTTTAAAACCATTTGCATTAGAACTTTTGCTAATGCTAAAGCCATAAAAAAAGGGGTAACTTTGTCAGTTGACGAAATGGAAAACTTAATTGATGAGCTATTTGCATGTAGCAATCCTCAAGTATCACCTAACGGAAAAAAAATAATAGTAACTTATCATTTAGATGATATCATTAAAAAATTTAACTAATGTTTGAAGCAATTTTTAGAAATATGGGACCTGCGGTCAAAAATATTTTAATTATTAATGTGTTAATGTTTTTGGCCAAAGTTGTACTAGAAAATCAAGGCATTAATTTAGGACAAATATTAGGGGTGCATTACCCGTCTTCTCAATACTTTAAAATTTGGCAGCCTATTACACATATTTTTATGCATGCCAATTTCAATCATTTATTTTTTAATATGTTATCTTTATTGTTTTTAGGGGTTCATTTAGAAAAATATTGGGGTACAAAACGATTTTTAATATTTTATTTTTTTACTGCTTTTGGTGCTGAGTTTTTACATTTAGGTATTCAAGGAATTGAGTTATATCAAGCAACAGGCACATTTTTTCCTGAATTAACA
>CAYQRJ010000308.1:0-3029 GCA_964419855.1 uncultured Crocinitomix sp. | reverse complement strand
ACTCGGTTAGAAATTTGACTAATAATTTCGTAAGGAATGGTGTTGAGGGTGTTTGCCATTTTAAAAATGGAATTGTTGTTTCCAAAAATTTCAACCTCATCACCTACTTTACAATTAATGTTTGATACATCAACCATACACATATCCATACAAACATTACCAATGATGGGAGCAAATTGTTGATTAATAATAAGTTGCCATTTACCTTGACTTAACGCTCGTCTTAAACCGTCAGCATAGCCAACAGGAATAATGGCTATGGTAGTGTCTTTATTAGCAATAAATGTTCTTCCATATCCTACAGAATCGCCTGCTTTTATATTTTTAATTTGCGATATTTGTGTGGTAAAAGACAAGGCATTATTGGTTTTATCTTTCACCTCATCAATTAAACCGTATAGTCCTATGCCAAGTCTTATCATATCATAATTAGCGTTTGGATAATTAATAACTCCAGCAGAATTAGACAAGTGTTTTAATGGTTCGTAACTGATTCCGTTTTTAATCTGCTCATACATTAAATCAAACTGTTTAATTTGATAATGAGTAAATTCACTTTGGGTTAAATCATCTGCTACTGCTAAATGAGAGAATATTGACTTAACATAAACCTCTGGTTGAGTGTTTAATGTATTAATGAGTTCATTAATGTAGGATTTTGTAAAGCCTAAGCGGTGCATTCCTGTGTCTAACTTTATGTGAATAGGATAACGTTTTATACCTTTAAGAATTAAAAACCTGATTAACTCGTCTAACAAATCAACACTATAAATAGAGGGTTCTAAATGATTGTCAATTATGGTGTTAAATGCCTCTTTTTCAGGATTCATTACCAAAATGGGTAATTTAATGTTGTTTTTAACAAGTGTTGCACCTTCATCTGCATAAGCTACTCCAAAATAATTAATGTGCTGTTGTTCTAAAAACTTTGCTATTTCAACAATCCCCCCACCATACGATTGCGCTTTAACCATGGCTAATATTTTTGTTTGTGGTTGAAGTAGAATTTTAAAAAAATTTAAGTTGTGTTTTATGGCAGATAAATTAATATTTAATTTGGTGATGTGGTTTTTAGCTAAAAAATCAGGAATTAGTTGTTCTATTTTTTGATTTCTGTTACCAGTAAATAAAACAACACTATTACTAAACTCAAACTGGGTGTTCCTACATTTTTTAATAGATGAGAAATAGTGCGTTTTTTTGTTTAATTTAATATTTTGATTTCCAATTAACACAATTTCATCTACCAAAGATGAATTTAATAGGTTGATAATTTGAGGAGTAAAAACAAAATCACTGTCTGGTGCAATAAAAAGCACTTTGTGTTTAGTTTTGTCTATTGAATTTAAAAACTGCAACCCTATTTCTAAGGATTTTTCATCTAAAGAATAAGCATCATTAATAATAATATTGTTGTTTTTTCCTTCCATTTTTTCTAATCGCATAGATATTTTTGGAAGGGTAGCCATTCTTTCAATTAGCCTTAAGGGGTTAACAAATGTAATTGCTGTTTTAAACACCAATTTTGCGTTTTGATTAGAGGCCTCATCATCAAAAGGAATTTCAAAAGGAAACAAATCATTTTTATTGTCCTCAATTAAAACCTCAACATTTTTAAAGAGTTGATATTTTTCTTCTCTTTTTTGCTCTAAACTCTCAAAATTTTCTTGATGAGCATCACCTAAACCTGTAAAAACACCAATGGTAGGTTGAATGATATTTTCAAGCGCCTGCATTTCGTTTGGTTTTGATATACCTGCCTCAAAAATAGCCATTTGATGATTGGAATTAAGTTGCAATACCGACAAAGGCACTCCTATTTGAGAATTATAACTTTTAGGGCTACGGCAAACATTATAATCATCTTTTAAAACGTGATATAACCATTCTTTTACAATGGTTTTTCCGTTACTTCCTGTAATGGCAATAACAGGTATATCAAACTGTAAACGGTGATGTTTTGCAATGGTTTGTAATGCTTTTAATGTGTCTTTTACAATGATTTGATAACCTGATTTTAATGGTTGTTTTTCTGACACTAACACCACTTGTCCGCCTTTATTAATAAAATCGTTACAAAATTGATTGCCATTTTGATGTACTCCATTTAAGGCGACAAAAAGCGTTTGCTCATCAATTAATGGCGAACGGCTATCAATTACAATGTTTTTTACAATATTATCTTCAGGACCAATTAACGTTCCGTTTGTAATTTCAGCTATTTGTAATAAAGTCAAGTTTAAATTCACAGCATAAAGGTATAAAAAAAGCCGTTAGATAACTAACGGCTTTATAAAATATCAAAAAATTAAGTAGTTTATATTTCATCTAAAATGTCATCATTAACAAATTCATTTTCTATATTTTGATTTTCCCCTGCTACGACCTTTCCTGTAAATGGTGGATATTTTTCAGTATAAAAATATAAATAACAATTTATTCTATACGCCCATCTTCCTGTACCAACAATAAAATCAAACATATCTTTAGGAAATTTTCCAGTAAATAAAATAATCCAAAACGCAAATATTTGAACAACCATTGTTCCTATCATTCTGAATAATAAAACAAAAACATGAGGAATTATTATAAAAAAACCAAACAATGCTCTTATTAAAACTGCACCTCTATTTACTTCCTCTTTATATTTTATATCAAAATTAGTATGTTCATCTCTTCCGTTTAGACCAAACTCTGGATAACCATCTGCTAAATTTTGAAACCTAGCATTGACCCTTAATTGATAACGCATAAATTTTACTTGATAATCCCACAATCCTTTAGGATATTTCCCAGTAAATAAGCAAATCCAAAACACCCCAATTCTAACAAACATTAATCCTATAGATAACAACATGATTAAAATTCCATGCGGAATACCTATATAAAAGACCCCAAAAAAAGACCTTAATAATAATTCTCCCCGCGAATATTCCTCTTGATGTTTTACTAAATAAATCATAATTTTTAGTTTTTAAATTAATAATTGCTACAAGGATAAAAATAAAAATTTAAAATTACAAGATAAA
>CAYQRJ010000307.1:0-3055 GCA_964419855.1 uncultured Crocinitomix sp. | reverse complement strand
TAGCCAGCCAACATTTTAACGCCTATATTATTTTAAATGATTCCATTAATCAAATCAATTCATCTAAAGAATTAGAAAAACAATTAATTGAATACGAATTGGTTAAAGATAGTTTAGAGCACCAACAATTAAAATTAAAAGAAGACATAGCAAAAATTGAAAATGAAAACCTTCACCTTAATAAACAAGTAAATCAAACCAAATTAAAATACAGTATTATAATTAGTATAATCATTTTAATTATGGGAATTTTACTATATATTTCATTTAAAAAAAGGTTAAAAGAAGAAAAAGCACATAAAGCAAAATTAGAAATTCAAAATGAAGAGTTAAAGCGTACACTAATCAGCAAAGAAGAAAAAGAGGTTTTACTTAAAGAAATACATCACCGAGTTAAAAATAATCTCCAAATTATTAATAGTTTAATTAGATTGCAAAGTCATTATATGACCCCTCAAAATTACATTAATAAATTAGGTGACACCGAAAACAGAATACGTTCTATGGCGTTGGTACACGAAAAATTATACAAAAGTAAAGAGTTATCTAAATTAGATGCCAAAGAATACATCAAGGATTTAGTTAATAACCTAATTTCATCTTACGAAACTACAACGCCTATAAATATTAAATACGACATAGGTGATATGCACTACAGTATAGACACCCTTGTACCTATTGGATTAATTATTAATGAAGCAGTTTCTAACTCTATAAAATATGCATTTCAAGGTAAAAATGATGGCGAAATTTACATTAAATTTTGCAGTGAATGTGAAGAAGGTAAAACCATTTTAAACATTAAAGACAACGGTATTGGTGCTGATTTAGATGTTGATGAATTAACTTCTGACTCACTAGGTATGGAACTTATCGAATCTTTAACCGAACAACTTAATGGAGAACTTGAGTTAATCACTGATGAAGGGTTTAATTATTTTTTTACTTTTCCTAGTTTGTTATAGTGCAAACACCATAAAACTTTTATCTTTGCATCTGAAATAAAAAAACTAATTTATGCCAATTATATCTGTAAAAGGAATTAATATGCCTGAATCACCAATTAGAAAATTGGTACCTTATTCAGAAAAAGCTAAAGCTGAAGGAAAAACAGTTTATCATTTAAACATAGGTCAGCCAGATATTGCTACACCACAAGTAGCGTTAGATGCCATTAAAAATATAGACAGAACTGTAATAGAATACAGTCATTCTGCAGGTTTTCAATCTTACAGAAATAAATTATCTACTTATTACAAAGGCATTGGTATTGATGTTTCTGCTGATGAAATTATTATTACAACTGGTGGATCTGAAGCCTTAATTTTTGGCTTTATGACTTGTTTTAACCCAGGTGATGAAGTTATTATACCAGAACCATTTTATGCCAATTACAATGGATTTGCTCAAACTGCTGGCATTAATATTTTACCAGTAACAGCAAAAATTGAAAATGGATTTGCATTGCCTCCAATAGAAGAATTTGAAAAACTAATCACACCAAAAACCAAAGGGATTGTAATTTGTAACCCAGGCAACCCTACTGGGTACTTATACAGCCAATCTGAGTTAGAACAATTAAGAGATATTGTAAAAAAACACGATTTATTTTTGTTTGCAGATGAGGTGTATAGAGAGTTTTGTTATGATGGAGCTCAACCTTTTTCGGTAATGAATTTAGAAGGCATTGAAGACAATACAATCCTAATTGATTCAGTTTCTAAACGCTACTCTATGTGTGGGGCTAGAATTGGAGCTTTAATTACCCATAATAAAGATGTATTAAAAACCGTTTTAAAATTTGCTCAAGCCCGTTTATCGCCTCCTACCCTAGCCCAAATTGCTAGTGAGGCCGCTCTTGATACACCTCAATCTTACTTTACAGATGTAATTGAAGAATATGTTGAAAGACGAAATATTTTAGTAGATGGTTTAAACAAAATTGAAGGCGTTAATTGTCCTAAACCAAAAGGTGCTTTTTATTGCATTGCTGAATTACCTATTGATAATTCTGACAAGTTTTGCCAATGGTTACTAGAAGAGTTTGATTACGGAGGACAAACAGTAATGATGGCTCCAGCAACTGGTTTTTATGCTACAAAAGGCTTAGGTACAAAAGAAGTGCGTTTGGCGTACGTTTTAAATAAAGATGATTTAAGACGCTCGGTTAAATGTATTGAAGAGGCTTTAAAAGTTTACCCAGGCAAAACCATTTAATTTTATTTTAGTGATTTTAATTACAATTAATCTTTTAATTAAACCTTAATTTTGCAAAAACCCCACTAACTAACTTAATAACGAATAACTAAACTATGTTTTCAAAAAAAGAAGACTTTACCAATACCATTCAATATAAAATTGGATTAAGATTTGACGACCTTCACGCCGAATCCTACAATTCAATTAATGATTTAGCTGATATTTTTATTAATAAAGATGCAAAAGCAAAATGGAAAAGTCTTAACTTTTTAAACCTCTATTATCAAGCTAAAGCGTTTTTAGAAAAAGAAACCAATCAAACCATCAACTCAAACACCAATCTAAATGATTTATTGAGTAAAAATCAAAAACAAGCTTTCATCTCTTTTTTAAATCAAAATCAAATAAAACCAATAGAATTTTTAAGACCAGATGGAATGAATAACCTATTAGCTTGGTTTCCAGTTTTTGGAATTTTAGCCCCAATGTTAGTTTCAACCTATTTGGTTACTAAATTAGACATAACTGGCTGGGTTTATTTAAGTGGATTAGTGGGTGTTGGAATTTGGTTAATTCTTATCAATCTTACAAAACCTTTAAAAACAAAATTTAACCCTCCAACATTTTTAGACTATATCAAATCAACCTACGTCATTAGATATAAAACATTAAGCCAAACTGACATAAACCCTGAGTTAGTAAAGCAATTTATAAATGATGAATTGCAATTGGTTTATAACAAATCTTTTTTATTTGAAGAAAATATTCCTGCGGATTAAACGCAAAAATTCATGGAATTAACTTTGTTTAGATGTGAAATTTTAAAATCCGCAGGAATACCATAGTATTTCAAGGG
>CAYQRJ010000306.1:0-3060 GCA_964419855.1 uncultured Crocinitomix sp. | reverse complement strand
TTTTTGTTAATTTTCAAACTCATCTAAATCAAGATATTTAACAGTAATACCAACATCTAACACTTCAGGTAAACTGTCGTTATACATGGCTTGTTCTAAAGTAAAATTGTACTTACCTTTTGTTGTTAAATAGCCTTTTGTAATTAAAGCAGAATTTTCAATTACCGTTCCGTTTACCTCACCTAACCATTCGCCATTGGGTTTAGCCAGAAAAAACTCTAAGGTATCTTTATCTTTATAACCATTAGGAAAATCAGAAGAAAGATACATAAAAATGTTACTATAAGGATAGTCAGTAGAGGTTCTAAGGTTGATGTAGATTTTAACAGGCACGGTATCTTCTTCCATTTCAAAAGAAAAAGTTTTAGGGTCATCATAGCTCCAAGTATTATTATCAATGGGTTGATACTCACTGTAAATCACATCAGAGTCGCAAGATGTAAGGCTTAATGCCATTAATAACACAAAAATTAGTTGATTAATCTTTTTTTTCATTGTTGTTATTCTTATTTCTGTTATTGTTATACCGTTTTTTCTTTTTAAAGTTATTATTTTTTTTCTTTTGATTAGAATTATCTCCTTGTTTGTTTTGATTGCTTTGTTTGTTTTGCTGATTAGAATTTTTGTTTGGGTTAGTCTGATTAGATTGTCCTCTTTTTACATTTTTGTTTTGGTTTGATTTGTTTTTATTATTAGAGTTTTGTTTCTGATTACTATGTTTGTTCTTGTTATTAGGATTGTTGTTTTGTTTATTTTTATTTCTGTTTCTATTGTTTGATTTCTTTTTCTTTTTACGTTTAAAAACGTGTTCAAAACGATTTAAGCTGTCTTGACCAACCACATTTGTATAGTCAGGTTCTTCAATTTCAACCACTTCCATAAAATCTTTTAGGTCAACAGGTTTTTTGCCTGCTTTATTCATTTTTATGATGTCGTGTACACGTTCTGGTTTAATAGGGATAAAGCCACTACCCGCCCCTTCACTGTTGTTCTCGTACAGATACCACATTTGTTTTTTAAACACGTCAGTTTTAACGTGGAAAGCCCTTCCTTTTTCGGTATTTAATTTAATGTCTGTACGTGGAAAAGCTTTAAGTGCCTCTACATATTGGTCGAGTTCAAAATTGAGGCAACATTTAAGTTTGCCACATTGTCCTGCTAATTTTTGAGGGTTAAGAGATAATTGTTGGTAGCGGGCAGATGCGGTTGAAACTGATCTAAAATCTGTTAACCAAGTAGAACAACAAAGCTCTCTACCACAAGACCCAATACCACCTAAACGAGCAGCCTCTTGACGGACACCAATTTGACGCATTTCAATTTTAACCTTAAAAAAGTCGGCTAAATCTCTAATTAATTGTCTAAAATCAACCCTTTCGTTAGCGGTATAATAAAAAACAGCTTTTGAGCCATCAGCTTGATATTCTACGTCAGAAATCTTCATACTTAAATCTAAGTCAGAGGCAATATGTCTGGCTTTAAGCATAGTTTCATCTTCTTTGGCTCTAGATTTTTGCCATTTTTCTATATCTTCTGAGGTGGCTTTACGCAATATACTTTTTGCCTCATGAGCTTTAAAGTTAGATGTTTTTTTACGAACTTGAATTCTTGCCAGTTCACCTTTTACAGAAATTACCCCCATATCAAATCCAGGGCTTGCATCAACTACCACAACGTCTCCAACAACTAATGGTAAGTTTTTTATGTTTCTATAAAATTCTTTTCGGCTATTTTTAAACCGAATTTCTACTATATCGTAAGGGCTTTGACCATTGGGCAATTCAATATTTGCTAACCAATCAAAAACCGCTAATTTTCCACATCCACCGGTTCCACAAGAACCGTTACTTTTACACCCATTAGGCACTCCGCTACTGTTTGAACCACAATTTGAGCATCCCATGTGTTTGTAATTTTATATTTGGAGTGTAAAGGTATCAATTTTGTTTTAATTAATTGCAAAAAAATAGGGAATTAGCTTTGTTTAAGTTTTTGCATTTTTTACAAATTTAAAGCATTGTTGCGATATTAAATTATTATTTAATGATTCTTAGATGTAGTTTTGAGGTGTAAAATAATTTAATTATGAAAATTTTAAAACGAACTATAATTTTAATTGTTGTGTTTCAGTTTAATTATTTAATTGGACAAGAGTTTTATATGTATAGCAAAGCAAAACCGTTATTTAATCCAGCTTTTGTAGGAACACAAAACTTACATGAGGTAAATGTAATAAGAAAAAGTAAGATATATAAACAAGATTATTTTAGAAACAATTACGATTCGTATTTTGTTGACTATGAAACTTATATTCCAAAATTAAAAAGCGGTATAGGTATTTTTATTTATAATTCAGAAACGTTATTTGAAAAAGCCTATGATTTAGATGAAAAAACTAATTTACAAAATATTGGTCTTACTTATAACTTTCAATCAAATATTGGCAAAAAATGGGCGTTTTCACTTGGTACAAGTATAGGGCGTTCAATAAAAAATGACTACGTAGATATTGCAGACTGTAATTTACAATATTATATTTGCCCTTCTAAGTATCCCTCACACAAACCATTATTTAAAAGAAAAAGTTATGAAAAATCATTTAATGTTGCATTAGGCGGCGTGATTTACACAAGAAAGTTTAATTTTTCTCTTGCGTTTAATGAGTTAACTTATCCCGTTAAGTTAAGACAATTTTATGGTAATATGGGATACAATATATTTTTTAGAAAAAAAGATGATCATAAATTGTCTTTTAATCTAAGTGCTAAAAGTGAAGGAGTAAACACCCTTATTTCTTTATACACTCAATACACATTAAAATTTATTTCGGTTGGCGCTTCTTATAATGCAGATATTACTAGTACTTATTCATTAAAAGCAGGGCTTAACACAAAAATATTTAATTTATCGTATTGCTATACTCATAAAACAAAAGAATTAATGACTTTTTTCTATACACCGTACAGATATTCTCTAACTCACGAATTAGCATTAACATTAAAAATTCCAAATAATAATAAACGGCAATCTAAACCTTTAAATTTATTAATGTTTTAAAAT
>CAYQRJ010000305.1:0-3074 GCA_964419855.1 uncultured Crocinitomix sp. | reverse complement strand
TGTGGTAACTCATCAATGTTAATTTGTGTAGAATTGTTATTTGTTGTTTGATATACAATCCCGTCCTAAACGTTTTTTGAAATAATAACTAAAGTCTTGATTTTATTTAGAATTTAAGGTGTTTGTTATTATTAGGGGGTACTTTGTTTATAGTAAGTTTAATGATAGAGAGAAAAAATCTTTTTTTGCGACCATAAAAGGTTTATTACGTTAAGAATTGTTGAAGCCTTGGAGACAATTTAGTGATGAAGCTTTGGTTTTTAGTGTTTTTTCAATAAAAAAACACTAAAAAATGGTATCATAAAAAAGTGTCCTTTTTTTGGTTCGTTTTTTTGGACAAGCAAAAAAATGAACAAAACATTAAAAGAATTTTATCCCGACAATTTTCGGGGGAAATTTATTTAGGACGCTATTGATTTAAAAGTATAATTTTTAAAAGCATTCCAAAAATGGAGTGCTTTTATTGTTTAAAATCGTAACAAATCGTAACTTTGTATGTTATATATAGTATATAATACTTGAAAATGAGAAAAATTAGTCTTTATATTGTTTTGTTGATGCCTATGATATCATTTGGTCAAGACATTCATTTTTCTCAGATAACAAGAGCAACCTATCAAATCAATCCCGCCTTAACAGGTACTTTTTTAGGTAATGTTAAAGCAGAAATGAATTGGAAAGACCAATGGCAATCTGTAAATAATACCTTTAGAACCTATGGCGCATCAGCCGAATACTCCTTTGGTAAAAATGGATTTACAAAAAAAACTGTGTTTTACGCTGCAGGATTACATTTTTTTAAAGATGTTAGCGGAGATGTTGATTTAGGTAATACGCAAGTTGGTATGGATTTTTCTGTGTTGGTTAAAACAACTAGGAGTTCTAGGTTGTCTTTAGGAGTACAAGCTAATAGCTCAAGAATAGGTATAGACCCTACAAAAATGCAGTGGGGAAGTCAGTATAATGGTTTAAATTATGACCCAGCAATTTTTAATGGAGAAGGTTATGGTTTTGCTCCATTTTCTTATGGAGATGTTAACGCAGGACTTACTTGGTGGTATCATAAAAAAGATAACAACATTGTTGCGTTTAGTCCAAATAATGCTAGAGTAGGTTTGGCGGTGTATCATATTAATAGACCTAAATATGCTCTTTTACAACAAGGAGGTAAGTTGCCAATGAGGTTTGTTTTTCATTCCGATATTTTACTCCCTCTACATGAAACCCTTTATTTATATCCAACACTTCTTTATCAATACCAAAATAAACAAAGTGAGCTAGTGATTGGTACACTCTTTAAGTATGTTTTAAGATCTGCATCAAAATTCACATCTCATACAAGTGAATGGTCATTTTCTGGAGGAGCAAATGTTAGAATAACCAATGTGTTAGATGCTATAATTCCACAGTTTTATTTTAATGTAGCTAATTTTTCTGTAGGATTGTCTTATGATGTAAATGTTTCAAAATTACACACTTATTCTAAATATAGAGGTGGTTTTGAATTGAGTTTGCGATTTATTAATCCTGATGGATTTATTCATAGATTATAATTAAAATAGTTAATCATTTTATTGATTTTTTAAAGAGAATTATTATATTTGGCATTCAAATTTTAAATTCATGAAAAAAAATATCATTTTTACCATTGCATTTTCAGTAATTACCTTGTTAACAGGTTGTAATTCTAATACGTCAAAAGAAGAAAATGAAAAAACAGTTTCTGCAGAAGAATTAATTAAAGCTGAAGGGGGGAAATATTATGGTGGAATTCTAAAAGTTAATTCTTTAGATACCTACTCAAGTTTATTTCCTGCTTCTATTGCCGACATTTATTCTGCCCATATTGATGGTCAAATTTATGAAGGTCTTTTAAGATTTAATCAAGCAACACTAGAAATTGAACCATCTTTAGCCGAAACTTATGAGGTAGATGCTCAAAATAAAGTTTATACATTTAAGTTGAGAGAAGGCGTGTTTTTTCATGATGATGAATGCTTTGAAGGAGGAAAAGGTAGAGAGGTGACAGCAGACGATTTTAAATACCTTTTTGAATACCTTTGCTCAAATGATGAAAAAAACCACTCTCAATATTTAGTCATTGATTATATTAAAGGTGGGAGAGATTATGCTGAAGGAAAAACTGAATCTGTTAGTGGAATCAAAGCCATTGATAAATACACTTTTCAAATAGAACTAGTAGAACCATTTGCCAGTTACACCAATATTTTAGCTTTAACTCAAACAGCAGTTTTTCCAAAAGAGGCCTTAGAAAAATATGGCGATAATATGGCAAATAAAGCTATTGGTACTGGACCTTATATTTTAACTACCAATCAACAAGATAAAATGGTGTTAACTAAAAATAAAAATTATTGGAGAAAAGACGAGTTTGGAAATCAATTACCTTTTATTGCTGAAATAAACATCTCTTTTGAAAAGAACAAAACAAAAGAATTAGAAATGTTTAATAATGGAGATTTAGATTTTGTTTGGGGTGTACCAGTTGATGAAATTCCAAATATTATGGGAACATTAGATGAGGCAATTGAAGGAAAAAATAGAGAATTTGTTCTACAATCTATTAATAGTCTACAAACACAGTATTATGGCTTTTTATTGACTGACCCAATTTTTAGTAATAAAAAAGTAAGACAAGCTTTTAATTATGCCATTGATAGAGACACCATTGTTAATTTTGTTCTTCAAGGTGAAGGTGAACCTGCTCATCATGGTATTATTCCTCCAATGAAAGGTTACCCTCAAAAAACTGTAAAAGGATACGATTATAATCCTGAGTTAGCCCAAAAACTATTTGCAGAAGCTGGCTATCCTAACGGTAAAGGATTCCCTACTATTAAATTATCTTACAATAAGGTAGGAGATGTTAATGAGCTTATTGCTAAAGCTATTCAACAACAATTACATGATGTAATTGGGGTTAATATTGAGTTTATGGAATTAACAACCTCAGAAATTAATGAAAAAAGAGAAAATGGAGAAATTAATTTTTGGCGTTATGGTTGGATAGCAGATTACCCTGACCCATCTAACTTCATTGAACAATTTCATAG
>CAYQRJ010000304.1:0-3084 GCA_964419855.1 uncultured Crocinitomix sp. | reverse complement strand
TAGATTGATAAGTTAATTTATCTGGGTGATAAGAGGTTAACTCTATGTCGCCATCAACAGTAAAAGTTTTATCAGAAAGTTTTGAAGCATAATTTTTTCTTACAATAGCTAAACTGTTTGGTGTAAAGCCAGATTGTTTACTGGTAATTACAGCCATTAAATCTGGAGTAGAGCCTTGAAAATAACCCCACTGAAAACCGTTAGGGGTATTATATAAAGCAATTTGTTGTTGGGTAGCGGCTTGATAAGGAACATCTTGAATGGTGACGTTCTGAGAATCTTTGGTGGTTAAAACCAAGTCTTCTCCACCTTGTAAATTCATTATTGTATCTGAGTTTTCTCCTGTTTTAATGGTAACCCCATTATATAAGTTAAGTTTAAAAGATGTTTCAACTTTTAACGCCATAATTTCATCATCAGCAGTTTCTACCTCTTTTATCTCTTTTACAAACCATGCGTTACCTAAAGTGTTAGGGTTTGGTATAGCTTGTTGACCTCCTGGAGCTAAAGAGTATTTCATGTTCAACATATTTAAAACCGATTGGTTGTTTTGCGAAAGATGAAATTCAATTAATTCTTGGTAAATACCCAACTTAGCACCATGGTAACCACCAATTGATTTATGAAAATATGATGCTCTTGAACTATTAAACGGATTACCTTGCTCAAAAACTCTAAAATGAGTTTTACGGTTTAATGCTCTAAATTTTTGTTGCTCAATCATTCTGTTGGCTTGAGCACCTTTTATTTTCTCTGTTTTAATTTTTTTCTTAACTTCAGCTATAGATTGATTAACTTCTTCTTGAACTTGTGGTTGGTTAGCTTCAAAATCAAAAACTTGATTGTCGCCAGCACCAGCTGTTAAAGGGTATTCCTGCTCCCATTTTTTTATCCATTTGGCATTTTTCCCTTTAGTTTCTTTGTCTAAATATCTAAAATCAACGCTTAATAAATCAACTAAAATTAATAGTGCTAAAACAGGAACCATAGCTTTCTTAGCAAAGTCTGAATTTTTAATTCCAATATAAATAGTACCAATTCCTAAAATTAAAAAGATGAATGATCTTAAAACGTCAGCTTTAAAAATAGATTGTCTAACATTGATTAATTCGTCAAAAATATCATTGTACATTTGAATTTGTTCCGTAGGAGCTTTATCAATCATATCTAACTCTTGAACAGATAAAAAGTGATTGAACATACTTGGTGCTAGTAAGAATATTAGAAGTAACAAAACAAAACCACCAGATACAATAAAGAAAGGTTTTAAATTTTGTTTTATTTCTTCTCTTTTTTTGATTAGTTTATTTAAAAATAAAACAGCTAAAACAGGTATGGTTAATTCAACCACAAAAAGAATAATGGTTACAGCTCTAAACTTATTATAACCTGGAACATAATCAATAAAAAAGTGAGATAATCCCTCAAAGTTTTTTCCCCAACTTAACATTAAAGTTAAAATGGTAACACCAAGTAGAGCCCATTTAATTTTGTCATCTAAATAAAAGAGAGATAGTAAAGCTAAAAACACAACAATAACACCAATGTAAACAGGGCCAGAAGTGAAAGGTTGTTCTCCCCAATATTGATTCATACCAGCAATTTGTTGCTTAAAATTTCGGTCAACATTTTTTAAAATATCTTTATTTTTAGGGTTGCTACCAATTCCTTGAGTAGCCCCTCCTTTAAAATTAGGTACAATTAATGAAAAACTTTCGCCCACACCATAACTCCAAGCTGTAATGTAATCAAAATCTAGCCCAGAGCTGTTTTTTAAAGCTTTCTCTTTTGGGGTTCCGTCTGGATTAATGGTTAATTCGCTACCACCTCTAGTGGTGTATTTGGCATAATCAAGGGTTGTTTTAATGTTACCATAATTTAATCCTACAGCAAATCCATACATTACAATTAATCCTAAAGTTCTTATGACAAATTTTTTAATTTGACTCTCTTTTATAGCTTTGATAAGTTCTACAATCCCTACAAAAACTAAAACCATTCCTAAATAATAAGCAATTTGAATGTGATTAGATTTTAATTCTAATGCCATAAATAATCCTGATAAAGCTAAAGGAAACATCATTTTTTTACTGCGATATGCCCAAATAAATCCTGCTAAAACAAAAGGAGCGTATCCAATGGCTAGTGCTTTTGTGTTATGCCCAGCTTGTAAAATAATGATAAAATAAGAGGATAATCCATACGCAATAGCCCCAAAGATTCCAACCATAGGTTTTACTCTTAAAGTTAAAGCCAATATGTAAAATCCAACAAAATATAAAAATAAAAAACTAGCAGGAGCAGGTAGCCCTAATGTGAAAATTTTATGAAAATAATTAATAAAATTTAGAGAAGGATAGCCGCCAGCTATTTGAACGCCAGGCATCCCAGAAAACATTGAATTGGTCCAATGGATATATTCATCATGTTCTTTATAATCTAATATTTCTTGAGCAGCCCCCCTCCAATTAACAACATCACCTTGATTAATGCTGTAGCCTTTAAAAGCTGGTGTAAAATAAAATAGGGTTACAATTAAGAATAAAATAATTGCACCAAGGTGCCATAAATTTTTCTTTTGCAATAATTTTTCTTTGATTGACATAGATTGTTGTTTAAGGGGATAAAGATAAAAAAATCTTTTGATTTTACTTATAATCTTTCTCTCATATCATATATGGGAGAAAAGTTTTTTGTTTTAAAAAAAGTAGAAAACATTAACATATACGATTTATGTTTCTTTTTTATATCAAATACATTTTTACCATTATTAACATCTTTAAAAATATGGTAAAGCATTTCAGAACAATATAATTTATCGGTAGTTAGTAAGCTAAATCTATGGTCAAAAGGATAGCCGATTTCAAGATATTCTAATCCTTTGTTGTAAACTTTATCTCCTGCATTATCAGTAAAAATTGGACGACATATAAAAAGAGTAGAGTCGGCGGTGGGAGCAACAAATTTTTCTAAAGTTATGGTTTGAATACCATCTTTATTGTTATTACTAATTTCACCACCAATGGAATGAATGACCATCCACTTTTCATTGTCTTTAAAAATGATGCCGCAATGGGTATATTC
>CAYQRJ010000303.1:0-3086 GCA_964419855.1 uncultured Crocinitomix sp. | reverse complement strand
TCTCGGTCTCCATTGCTAATAAGAGTGTCATTTCCAAAAACAGAAGTATCAGATAATTCGCCGGTACAATAAACATAACCCCATTTGTCAACAGTTATTCCCCAGCCCCATTCAGGAGATGGGCTTCCACCTTGTTTTGCCCAAAGTAAATTTCCATCTTTATCATATTTTGCCATAAACGCATCCGTATGACCATAATTGATTGGTGAAATTGGGTTATTGTCATCTTCAAAAACAACTTGTGCTTTTGTTCTACCTGTAACATATACATTTGATGAATCATCAATAAAAATATCAGAAACATAATCGTTGGCGAGTCCGTTTATTTTTTTACCCCATTCCCATTGTTGAGAGAAAACCAAGCTAATAAAAAATAAAAAATAAAAAAGGATTAATAATTTTTTCATAATTGTATGTTATATTTTTATCCAAGACGTAGGAATTAAGTCTTTGGTTTGTGAGTTCTTAATTTTATTTGCAAACCATTGTTTTGGTGCAATAACTTTTTTGTTTTTATAGCTTGACAACCAAGCTCCCCACCAACTAAAGCTACTGTTTGCAATAATAAAGTTTTCACACAAACTCATTAAATACATATCTTGCCATGAGTCGTTATTCTTATTCCAGTCTATAAAAGTTGTTTTTTCAATATTTATAAAGTTAAAATTATCTTTTACCCAATTAATATCGTCTGAAAAAAAGTAAAGTTTGTGTTTTGTTAAATCAAAATGATTTAAAGCTTTTTTATAATATTCTAAACTACAAGTACCATGTGTTTGATTGATAACTTTATTTTTAACATAATCGCCACGTCTAACGTGGATAGCAATAGAAGGTGATTGCTTTATTTTACTTGTTAGAGCAATTGTTTTGGCATGAAAATTACCTTTAAAATTAAATTGATTTCTAATTTCATTTTCAAATTCAATAAAATATTTTTCGGATTGAAAATATCCCTCAATATAGGTGTTTTTTTTTGCAGTTGTTAATGTTAGATTGATAAGTTAGGTCTTTTTCTAAAAAGTAAGTTCCTCCAATTAGTTTTCTTTTTATCTTATCAAAAAAAGAATGATTTGTTATAAAAGAATAACTATGAGTAGGAATTAGTTCATAATTTGAAATATTAAAAATGAAATCTAACTCAAAATCACGATATGTAAAATTTTTCTTACCATATGTTTTGTTTATTTCTGATAAATCTATTCCAATATTGGTGTTATGTTTAGTTGCCAGAGCATAAGCAGTAGCGAATTGAAACATTTGATTTCCTAACCCACCATTTATTTTTAGAAAAATCATTTTTTTAATATCTTGCAAGGTACAATGTTGCCATTTGATTCAAATTCTTGAATAACTATATCATTACCTTTTTTATTAATTTTTTGTTTAATAGCGTGTTTGATACTAGTATTAATAGGCTCCAAATATCCTGCGTTATAAGGCATAGGCTGAGATAAAAGCGTATCTCCTTGATAAGTGTTAATAACGCAGGTTAGTTTATCATACTGAAAAGCTTTAAAATAATCAACCTCATTAATTTTTAATTTATCCCATTCTTCATCAGCAACTAAAATTAAATTAGTATATGTTAGATATGCTAATTTGTAGCCTTTTTCTTTAGCAAGTTTATAAGTTGCCGAAACAGAATTACCTAAGTTCCAACCTGGTTTTTGAACAAGGTCAATATGCGGAGGGATGGTAGGGTTATATTCAATAATTACTACTCTAGGTTTTCTTTTTAACGATTTAAAAATGGCATAATCATCAGAATCAATATCTATTGATAATAAATCGATTGTTTCTGTTTGATTTACTTCATCAAGAATAGAATCTAAAGAGTTTTTACCCTCTATTTCAACAAACCTTAAAACAGGTATTACATTAGGAAAATCTTTTAAGTCTTTTTTTAAGTTTTCAACCCTGTCCTTTTCTCCTTCAATTAATATAGCTTTCCAAGATTTATTATGCCATAAGTTCCAGCAATTACTTAAATGTTTACCATCCCATGCGCCAAATTCACAACAAGTTTTATTTCCCTCACCAATTCGGTTAAAAATTTCATCTATGATGCCGTCTTCACCCCATTGTGAAGTAATAATGTTTTCGTATTTTTTTAGTTCCATCAAATAAGTTTTTCTGTCATTGGGTTTAAAATAAAACCATTTCCTTTTAATCTAATTATTCTTTTATCAATATTTTCTTTACCTGTTTCTATAATCATAAACGACAGTTCAGTCGGTAAATAATGTATAGTTCTTTCATGAGTAGAAAGTCCAAGTGTAACGTAATAAGTACCTGCTGAGTAGAGAATGTCTTCATTCCAAAAGGTTATTTCGTGTGTGCCTTTGTTTAAGTTAAAAGGAGAAGACCATGTAGTGTTAATGTTTTCGTCTAATGTGCCAGATAAACCAACAGCCATAATAACATGTTTTAAGTCTTTTTCTAGTTTAAATTTAATTCTAACTCCCCATTCTTCACCTACTAAAATTTCACCTGAAGGTTTTTCTGATTTATTAAGAATTTCGGCTTCTAATATGCCACCATCAATAAACTCAATTGATTTATTTTTATAATAAAAATTATCAGTACTTATACTTGTTACGTAATCTTCTAAAACTTTTTCAATAGTTCCTGCTGATTCTAATTTACCATTTTTAAGATAGATACCTTTTGTACACAGTTTTCCCACTGCTTGCATGTTGTGAGATACAAAAATAACAGTACTACCTGTTTTACTGACCTCACTCATTTTACCAATGCACTTGTTTTGAAACTCTAAATCACCAACAGCTAAAACTTCATCAACTACTAAAATGTCTGGTTCTAAATGGGCGGCAACAGAAAATCCAAGTCTAACAAGCATACCTGATGAATATCTTTTTACAGGTGTATCAATATAGGCGGCACAACCTGAAAATTCAATAATCTCATCTAATTTTGCTGTGATTTCTTTTTTAGTCATTCCTAAAATAGAACCATTCAAATATATATTTTCTCTGCCGGTAAGCTCTGGATGGAAACCTGTACCTACTTCTAATAAAGAAGCTATTCGCCCTTTAGATTTAATGCTTCCCGTAGTAGGCCCT
>CAYQRJ010000302.1:0-3102 GCA_964419855.1 uncultured Crocinitomix sp. | reverse complement strand
GAAATGGTGTTTTTAGAAGGGTTATATGGGCAAACTGCTTATAAAAAAGAAGTGTATGATAACCATTATGATGTTTTAAAAAATCATTATATTATTGATAGTGGCTATTATGCCATAGCAAATGTGCCACAAAATTTTACGTATGGCGAAACCACTTATAACAAAGGAGCTGATGTGTTGTATAATTTAAGAGGTTATTTAGGCGATAGTTTATTCTTTTTAGGCTTAAAAGGGGTGTTAGATTCTGCAAAATGGAGTAATTTAAGTAGCTTAGATTTTCAAAATTATATGGGTAATACTATTGGTGTGGATTTATCAGATTTTTTTAACGGTTGGGTTTTTCAACCTGGTTTTCCTGATTTTGACATTGACAGTTATAGTGTGTCTGGTTCAGGAGGGAATTATGTATTAGATATTAACATCATACAACAATTAAGGGGGCTAAATATATATCACCAAAATGTTCCTTTAATTTTAACTTTAGTTGATGATAATGATGTAGAGCACGAGTTTAACATTCAAGTGTCAGGAGCTTTAACACCAATATCTTTAAACATAAATTTTGTTCCTAAAACTTATTTTTTAAATAAAAATAGAGTGATTAATTATGCCACAACAGTAGTTGATACTTTATTAAATGGTAATTCAATGTCTTTACTTCAAACTAATATGTTTACAGTTAAAACTTATTCTACATCTAGTCAGGTAAGGGTTAGAGTAGAAAACCATTGGACAGGAGCTTATGGTAATCACCCTTCACATATCATACTGTCTAAAGATAGGTATTGGAATATAGAAGGAGATATGACAACTGCAGACCCTATTCGTTTTAATTTGTTTTTTAATGGTAAATACAATAATTTTAACTACGATACTGGGTTAAGAGATTTTATAGGCTCAACTTTTGTTGAGGATAGTTTAGTGGTTTTGTATAGAGCAACACCTAATGATAATTGGCAAGTTTATTCTGAAGCAGTTTATAATTCGCTAGGAGATAATACAGATGCATATTGCCGTTTTGAAGTTGAAAATGTTTCTGCCTCAGGTCAATTTACTTTTGGATACAAGCTTTATAATGCTGGAGTTACTGAAAATGGTTGGGTTGATTCTAAAATTATTATTTTCCCTAATCCCGTAAAAGATGAGTTGAGTATTTTAAATTTGAATTCAAATAATTTTAAAATTTATAAATATATAATTTATGATGAAAAAGGTCAAATTGTTAAAAAAGGTGATTTTGAACCTAGTCATAACTCATCTATTAAAGTTTCAGATTTAAAGTCCGGGGTTTATATCATTAAACTTAATAACCAAACTCAAGGCGTAGAGTTTAATCAAAAGTTTGTTAAGGAGTAGTAGGTTATTTATCTACAACATCAATTAAAATTCTAATCTGTAATAAATATTAGGAAAAAAAGCAGTTGATTTGATTTCAATTTCTTTATCAGAAATGGTATCATATTCTCTAAAAATAGCTTGACCGTTTGAAAATACATTTTTAATTTGTAATGCCCAAACTGTTTTTCTGCCTTTTTTATTAATGGTGTAACTAAAGTTAAAATCTAAAAACACTAAAGTTTTTCCTCTTTGTGTATAAGCTAAATTCTCATTGTAAACCGTTTCTTGCTGAATTTTAGAGACTGTTAAATCAAGAGGAGTGTAAGGTTGTCCTCCAAGCACATTCAAATTAGAGTTCCAACTAAACGATCTGTATTTTTCAATATTCTTTTTTGAGGTAGAAGCTTTAAGTTTGTATTCTTTACCTACAATAAATCTTAAATTAAACATATTGTTGTAGGCTGTGCTTCTAGTGATTTCATCACCGCCAGTGTAAAAAGAACGGTAAATACTTGAGTTAAAAATATAGTATAAGCCATTGTCAGTATAACGTTCAAAACCAAAATCTAATCCATAATTTTTACCCGTTCCGTTATTAGTTAATGTCCTAATGTCTTGCAACTCTCTTAAATTAATAACCGAAAAACTTCCTGTATCAACAGGTACATTATATAAGTCTTGGTAATAAATTTCTATTCTAAGTAAATGATTAGTAAATACTTTTCCTTTGTATCCTAAAACATAATGATAAGCCCTTATAAAATCCAAATTCTTGTTAGGATAAATGGTTTCATTTAAGCCATTTTTAGTTTGATATAAATAAGTGGCATAATTATCCATTTGACTGTGTTTACCAAAAGAAGCTGTAATGCTATGGCGATCATTAATTCTGTAATTTAAACTCAAACGGGGTTCTAAAGATTGTTTATTATTAACATCATAAATTAAATAATGTAATCCTGCAATAATATCAAAATTTTCGTTAACCGCAATTTTTGATTGTGTATAAGCTTTAAATAAGTTACTACGTCCGTTCCCATTCATTAAAACGTGCTGACTAGAATCAATAAAACTATATTTTTCTGCCAACCACTGATGTTGGGTTGATGTAAAGCTAACACCTGTTCTGTTTTTATGTCTTAATCCAAATTTATGCTTAAAAGTTAAAGATGCAGAGATAGGCATTGAGGTATATTCATTGATGCGTTGATGTAAAATTGAATAATCATTTAAGATGTAATCTTTATTATCGGCTTGTTTTGTATAAGCACCAATAATTGCCATATTAAACACGTTATTTGAATTGATGTATTTTTTGTAAGTGGTTCCAATAGTAGCAGTAGTAGAAGCTAGGTATAAAGTTGTTCTGTCCAAACTTTCTTTCCATTTTGTAGAATCCATTATCCCTGTTCTTGTTCTATCACTTATTCCTGAAATGGCAAAAAATTGTAATTTAGCTTTGTTTTTTAAAGGTACTGTAATGTTAAAGTTTAAATCTTGATACGTAGGCGTTGATGGGTTATGAACTCTGCCCAAACTAACGGTAGCATATCTATAATTAAAGATGTAACTTGCTTTATGTTTTTTAGATAAAGGACCTTCAGCTCCAAAATTAGCACCCAATGTTCCTATTTGAAAATTAAATTCATGTTTTTGAGCGTTACCGCTTCTAAATCTTACATCAAAAACACCACCAATGGAGTTACTAAATTGAGCAGGAAAAGCACCTGTGTAAAAATCAGATTTGTCTAATATATCTAAATT
>CAYQRJ010000301.1:0-3120 GCA_964419855.1 uncultured Crocinitomix sp. | reverse complement strand
ATTTACTGCGTTTTAACTAAAAAACAATAAAATAGTGGTGAATTTTGCGGGTTAATATATTATAAAGATGAAACTTTATTATTTTTTATATATAATTAATCGTGCCTAGCACCTTTAAAGATTCTAAAAATATGTAATACAGACGGAAATAAAGCATCCATGGATTCTGAAGCGCCTTTGGTTGAGCCGGGTAAGGCTAAGACTAGGGTTTCATCTTTAACGCCTGCCACACTTCTTGATAACATTGAGTAAGGTGTTCTATCTTGCCCATATTTTCTAGCTGCCTCTACTATTCCTGGTATATCTCGGTCAAGTAATGGTTTAAGTGCTTCTGGGGTAACATCTCTTTTAGACAACCCTGTTCCACCCGTAAAAATAACCATATCGGTTTTATTGGTTACGTGCTTTAAAAATGTATTTTGAATTTCATCAATTTCGTCTGGGATAATGCTGTAATCAACAACTTTTACAGATGATTGTTTTAGTTTTTCAATAATGGCTTTTCCTGCTTTATCTTCTTTTTGACCCGCAGATATGGTGTCGGAACAAACAATAACAGCTGCTTTTAGGTCTTTGCGATATTTGTCTTTAAAATCAGATTTACCGCCTTTTTTCATTAATAATTTAATGTTATTAATTTCTACTCCTTTATCTATTGGCTTTAGCATATCGTACATATTTAATGCTACAATACTTGCGCCGTGCATGGCTTCAACTTCTACCCCAGTTTTATATATGGTTTTTACAGTAACTTTAATGGTGATTTCTAATCCATTTATATCAAATTCTACTCCTGTAAATTCAATAGGCATAGGGTGACAATCGGGAAGTAATTCAGGTGTTTTTTTAACACCCAATAAACCTGCCGCTTTACTCATGGCAAACACATTGCCTTTTGGCACAGTATTGTTTATTATTGCATTTATAGTATCTTGTTTGCTAACTGTTACAATGGCTTGAGCCGTTGCTATTCTTAATGTATTTGATTTATGTGTAATATCTACCATATTTTTTGTTTTTTTACCCTCCTGCAAAAGGCGGAAGTAATGCTACCTCTACATTGTTTAGCGCTTCATTTAATATATCGGTTAATTGTTGATTAATGGCTATTTTATAATCCATTTTTTTTAATTGTGGATATTTATTTTCGAAAAAAACTTTTAAATTGACGCCATCAATTACCTCAATTTTTAATTGTTCAGAGCTTTTACCTATGGTTTCGGTAATCATTCCAAAATATTTAACATTGATGGTTATCATCATTTACTAAAAATCGTTAGGTGAATTATAATTTTTAAAGTTATTCGCATCAAATTCATTTTCATTAATTAATACAATATTAGTATTTAATAATTGATTAACCAACATTAACTTTAATTGATTTTGATTTAAACTTTCTTTAAATACAGGTAATATATTAGTTTTATATACGCCAATTAATGGATGAACTTTATTGTTAAACACAGGTATAGTTACTTCATACTCTAAACTTTGCGTTAGTAAATATGTTAACAATTTAGAACTAATGTGAGGAGTATCACAGCTTACAATAATATTGGTTAAATTACTACTATTATTTAACCCAGTATATATTCCACCAACTGGTCCTTTATCTTTTACTTCATCCTCATAAACGGGATAACCAAATTGTTGATATTGTTTTGAATTGGCAATAATTATAATCTGATTAGTTATAGGTTTTAAAACATCAATTACATGTTGAATCATAGGTTTTTCGTTAAGCAACATCAGTCCCTTATCTTGTCCCATTCTAGAACTTTTTCCTCCTGCCAATATAATTCCTGTTACATCCATTTAAGGCAATATTAATACATCAACTTGATCTCCTTGTTTCATTTCGTTTTGATTTTCATCTAAAAATAAAAAACAATTGGCGTTAGCAAAAGAGCTTAGCATAGCTGAACTTTGCCCTTGATGAATAGTTACTTTATCTCCTTTAATTTGTGCTTTTAAAAAGTGAGCTCTATCTCCCTTTTTAGTGTAGTTGTGAGCTAATTTTGCTTTAATTTTTAACAGTTTAGGAGATGAGCTTCCCATCATAACTCTTATGGCAGGTAAAATGTAAACATAAAAACTTGTTATAGCTGCTGCTGGGTTCCCAGGTAAACCAAACACTTTTGTTTGTCCTTTTTCGCCATAAAACAGAGGTTTACCTGGTTTTTGCTTTACTTTATAAAATTGTTGTTCAACTTGTAACTCTTTAAGGGCTTTGCCTACAAAATCATAATCGCCTACTGAAATACCTCCAGTCATTATAACTAGGTTGTTAGCATTGATTGCATTACCAATTACTTGCTTGGTAGCATCAAAAGTATCTTTTACAAAATGGAGTTCGCATTTAATTCCTAAATTGAGTAATGCTGATTTTATAGCAAAAGAGTTAGACTCATAAATTTTGCCAGGCAACAAAGGATTACCTAATCTGGTTAATTCGTTTCCTGTAACAATTAAAGCTACTTTTGGTTGCTGATGAATTTTTACAGAACTTACCCCTACTCCACTTAGCAAACCTATTCCTGCAGGTGTTAATTTAGTTCCTTGCTTTAACACCACATCTCCTTTCTGTAATTCTTCTCCTTCTTTTCTGATAGATGTTCCTTGTTTTACAACCTCTTTTAATTTAATACTATTACCAAACACTTCTACAATTTCTTGTTTGGCTATTGATGTTGTGTTTTCGGGAATCATTGCACCAGTAAAAATACGATAAGCTTGTCCTTGTTTTAATTGAAATTGATGCGTATCTCCCGCTTTTATTACGCCGATTACCTTGTATTGGTCTCCCTCTCCACACAACGCATAGCCATCCATTGCCGATTGAGAAAAAGGAGGCATATTAATAGGTGAATAGATGTCTTCTGCTAAAAAATAATTTAAGGCATCAATAACGTTTACCTCAATAATTTTAGTTTTTATTTGACTAGTTTTAATTATACCTACGGCTGTTGCAACACTTATCATTAAAGTTAATTTGAATCAATTACAAAAGTCGTAAAAAAAACGATACAGTTTATATGAAATAAATTATATTTTCATATCAATAGCGTCCTAAATAAATTTTCCTCTCACAACAACCTTTCTTCACAAAAGTAAGAAGTG
>CAYQRJ010000300.1:0-3145 GCA_964419855.1 uncultured Crocinitomix sp. | reverse complement strand
TTAAAATGTAAATTTTACTGACTTTTTATTAGTAATCCAACTCTATTTCTGGATTCCAAAATACTTGATTAAAATTTTGAATTTTATCATTAACAACTACTATTCCTTCTTCTTCTAATAATTGCTGCATTAATTCAGGTGGGTTAAAATGTATCTTTCCACTAAGAACACCTAATCTATTAACAACTCTATGCGCAGGTACATCTTTTAATGAATGGCTTTGATTTAACGCCCACCCCACTACTCTACTCGACTTTTTTGCACCCAAATAATTGGCTATTGAACCATAAGTTGTTACTCTTCCTTTAGGAATCAATCTTACTAAATCATAAATGCGATTATAAAAATCGTTATTACTCATCAGACTTTGATGGATAAAAAGTTAACTGATTGACATAAATATCAGCTTTTTTTACTATATCCATATCAGAATTTAAAGTAACATCTCCCAATAATTCCATAAATTCATCATTAAAATCATCAAATCCTAAATTAACTTGATATTGTGAAGTCAGAAATCTATCTGTAGAATCAGCCATAACTCCACCTGAATAATCCCATCCAAAGCCTAAAAACTTTAAAGGGTTTCCGTTCCATTCTGCAAGTTCGTTAATAGACATTCCGATATTTAATCCATCTTTAGTGGTTAATCCTTTATTGTTTTGCGTGGTGCTGTCTCCGAGATAAAAATTAGCTTCTATAAAAGCAACTTTATCCGGATTTTCATCTGACCAAACATATAAAATGGCATATTTGGTATTAGGGTCAACTAACAAGGTTGATTTTTTCTCCATTGTTCCTTCTGCATACCAAACAGATTGATCTGTTAAATCTTTTTTATCAAATTTTTCTAATAATTCTTTTTTGGTTGATATGGCACAATAATCATCAAAAAACTCAAAACTATTATTTTCTTCTACTAGAGTATCTGCTACTATTTGTTGTACTGTATCTACAACTGTTTCTGTTACGTCAGAGTTTATATTTTCTAACTCTGTTTCTGGTTTTGACTCTGAACATGATGCAAGTATTAATAAAGCAAAACTAAATGGTATTATAATTTTCATTATATTATTATTATTTTACAATAATACAAAAAAAAGTTATTTTGCCCATAATTTATTAGTAGAAACACCATGACAAGAATTACAACTACCTGTGGTAACCGGTGTACTCATAAATTTTTCTGTACCTGTTGTTCCAGTAACACTGGGGTAAACATCTTTTTTAAATTTAACTTTTTCGGTGGTGTAAAAATTACCAATTGCATCTACCTCTATGGTTTTTATTAAATCACCACCTCCTTGTGGAGCCGAATATAATTTAATGGTTGCTTTGGGATACACATTAATTTTTGTTGAGTCATAAACTGTTCCTGCAACTTTAAAATGCCCTTCACCATCTCCTCCACTTTTGTGGCATTGCATACAGTCTTGCCCTGCATAATGGCTTTCACTTTGGCTATAAGAACTTATTTTTTTTTCACAACTTAATAAGCTTACACTTAAAACTAATGTACTAATAAAAATTTTTTTCATGATTTAACAACTAATATGTTTGCATTTACTAACGCAAAAATATAAAAAAGGTTAGTTAAATTTCATAAAAAAATCATTTTATTATATTTGCAAACTTATGAGACCATTGTATTTTTTATTTAAGGTAACTGTTTTTTATATTATTAGGGTGTATTACAAGCATTTTACAACTAACAATTCACCTAAAAAATTTAAAGCTAAAACTATTTTCACAGTTAATCATGCCAGCTCTTTTATGGACCCTTGGGTAGCGGCTGAGGTTCAAAAGCCAATTGTTTTTTTTATGACCAGAGGCGATATTTTTAAAGGGTGGTTACAACCTATATTATGGTCTGCCCACATGTTACCTATCTATCGTAGGGCTGAAGATGGTAATGATGCTCACGATAGAAACCAAGAAGTATTTAGAACTGTTTTTGATATTTTTGACAAAAAAAAGTCTATTTTTATTTTTGCTGAGGGTTATACAGATGATGTTTTTGTGAGAAGTTTAAAACCTGTAAAAAAAGGAGCTGCCCGTTTAGCTTTTGACTATTATGTAAAACACAATTGGAACACTGATTTAAAAGTTCAAGCCATAGGCATTAATTATGCCGACCCTAATGAATTTAGAGCTGAATTTGTGGTATCTAACTCCAACCCCATTAATCCTTTAGATTATAAAGAATTATATTTAGAAAATAAAAATAAAGCCATAACGCAATTTACTAGAGACATTCAAGACGCTATGCGTCAACAAATCATTTATCTTAAAAATCCTGAGTGGACGCCGTTTTTTGATCAGGTATTTACCATTACTAAAAAAGGAATGGTATATCAACAATATGATAATTCTATCCCTTTAAAGCAACGGTGGTTAAACATGAAAGAAAAAGCCGCTTATTTTAATGATAACTACAATGAAACTGATGAAAAATGGACATCACTTAAACAAGATTTAAACCATTATTTTAACCGTTTAAAAAGTTTAAAATTAAACGATATGCTATTGTGGAAAAGCAGAGAAAAAGAAAAACTTTCATCTTTTAAATATTGGTTGCTATTAATGTTAGGATTACCGTTTTTTGTGCTTGGAGTTCTACATAATTTTATACCTTACATCATCACCAAACGTTTTGTAGAAAAATCTTTTAAAAGGCGTGTGTTTTGGAGTGGTGTAAAAATGATGATGGGCTCTTTTTTAGATTTATTATTTAATCTACCCGTGGTTTGGTTATTCTATTATTTGATTTATCCATCTTATTGGTTAGGTGTTTTATATTTACTAACCATTCCTGCTATTACAGGTGTATTTGCTTATCATTATTATGTTACATTAAAAGACTTTTTTAATTACAGAAAAATAGACAAAACAACAATTAAAGAAATATATCAGCAAAGAAAATCACTAGAAAATAAAATAAAATCACTAAATTTGAGTTAGATTTTAAAATCAACTCAATATGAAAAGCTTTTTTGTTTTATTTTTCGTTTTTATTACTGCTATCGCATCCTCACAAGATAACCGTAGCCCACATTATTTTGGAATACATGCTGGTAGTACAACAGCTTATGGTTTATCTTACAGATTTTGGCCTAATAAACTAGGTTTGGAATTAACTACTTTA
>CAYQRJ010000299.1:0-3149 GCA_964419855.1 uncultured Crocinitomix sp. | reverse complement strand
ATTCTAACAATACCATTACTGTTGATTTATCTAATTATGCCAATGGTGCTTATTTATTAAATGTTGTTAACAACAATTTTAATCATGTTATTAAATTAGTTAGAGAGTAAATAACTGATTTTACACAAAAAACACCCCACTAAATAATATTTAGTGGGGTGTTTTTTTATGATGTTGTTTAGTTTATTTTATTTAGCTGGTAAAACTTTAGTACTTACTTCACCAAAACCAATTCTTAAACCATCTTTTTCACAATAACCTCTCATAATTACTGTATCTCCATCTTGAATAAAAGTTCGGGTTGTGCCATCTGATAATTTAAAAGGTTTAGTTCCTTTCCAAGATGTTTCAAGCATAGAACCATATTGTCCTTCATTTGGTCCTGATATAGTACCAGACCCCATGGCATCACCTACATTAATATTACAACCATTTACAGTATGATGCGCTAATTGTTGATTCATATTCCAATACATGTATTTAAAATTAGAACGTCCAACCATGTTTTCTTCTCCATTTTCGGGTTTAATCAATACGTCTAAATTAATATCAATGTGCTTATCGCCTTTATATTCTAGATATGGCAATACTTTTGGGTCTTGTTTTGGGCCAGGTATTCTAAAAAATTCTAAAGCATCTAGGGTTACTATCCAAGGAGATACGCAAGAAGCAAAGTTTTTACCTAAAAATGGTCCCAATGGCACATACTCCCACCCTTGAATATCTCTAGCCGACCAATCGTTAAATAATGCCATTCCAAAAATATAATCATCTGCTTCATCAGTAGTAATTGATTCGCCTAAAGGCTTACCCTGAAATGTAAAAAATACGGTTTCTAATTCAAAATCTAATAATTTAGATGGTCCAAAAATAGGGGCATCAGCTGTAGGTGGCTTCATTTGCCCTTTTGGTCGGTAAATGGGTTGACCTGATACAATAATAGATGAAGCTCTACCATGATAACCTACAGGAATATGTTTCCAGTTAGGCAATAAAGCATTGTTTGGGTCTCTAAATAAACATCCTACATTATAAGCATGTTGCTCACTCGAATAAAAATCTGTATAATCTCTAGTTTCAATTGGTAAAAGCATTTCTGCCTCACTTTGATCAACTAAAACTTGAGATACATGGTTGTCGTTATCTCTTAAATCTGGAAAATCAGACAATAATAATTTATAAATTCTTAAACGCAACTCACTAACTGCTTTTTTACCTTTTAGCATCATTGAGTTTAAATAATTGGTATCAAAATCATCAGTAGAAAAAGGTAAATTTTTTAAATACCCTAACACCGATAATGTTTTTAAATCAACTATTTTATTACCAATTGCCACACCAACTCTAGGTGATAATGAATCTGTTTTAAATATTCCAAATGGGAGGTTTTGAATAGGAAAATCAGAATCCTTTTCAACCTCAACCCAAGACGTATGTTTTAAATCAACTTTTACTGACATTTTTTTTATTATTTTTGCGTTAATAATTTATGGAGCATAAAGATAAGAAAGAAATACAAATTGAAAAGAAAAAATGGTTAGGATATCTTGCTTTGTGTTTTGTTGTCTTTCATTTTTCAACCATTTTAATCACCACTTTCCCCGAAAATTATAGTCCAAAAATCATACAAACCATATCAAATCATTACGTTACCCCTTTGTTTAATCAAAAATGGGGAATGTTTGCGCCTTGCCCACTAACAGCACATCAATTAAAATTTAAACTTTATTTTAAAAATGAAGTTACCGACACCATTATTCCTTCTGATGATTATTTTAAATATCATTCTTGGTTTAGATTTACTCATCATGGCGATTTAGCTACAGGAGAATACAATATGATGTACTGGGTTAAAATTGATTTAGATGAATTAAATATTAAACCAAATTCTACAATATTGGAATCACAAAAGCAAGCATTTTATAAAACAAGAGGTTATTTTCATCTAAAAAATTATTTGAATGGATATGCTTTAACTTATTTTGATAAATATCCCCTTAAATCTGATGTTTTTTTGAATTATTATAATGTAAAATATCATCAATTAAACACTTATATTTTAAAAGATCTTAAATGATAAATCTATGGGCATCATATTTTACTAGCGATTTTAAACATTGGCAAAAAATTGATTTTTTTAAGCGGATTTTATATGTATTTTTGTTTTTTAATGCCCTTACATTATTACCTGCTGTTAATGATATATATGGGTACAATGGATTGGCAGGAACCAAACATTTTGTGTGGAACGGAACAGGTGCTTTTTTAAATTTATTGAGTCATCCTATTATGCACAATCATCAATGGCTAACTTGGATGTTTGTTTTTGGACAACTGTTTTTTTTATTACTTGGTTTTTTTAGAATAAAGCCTTTACTGTCCTCATTTATGATTTGGTTTTTAACAGCCAATTTATTTTTAAAAGGGACTTTGTTTTTTACTGGAGGTGAGTTACTTGTTAATTATTTATTGTTTTACCTTGTTTTTATTCAAAAAACCGATAAAAATCAATCTAATTATCGTGTTCAAAACGTTTTAAATAATACTTTTTATATTATTATTCTCATTCAAATTTGTGTACTTTATTTTTTTAGTTGTTTTTGGAAATTATTTGACCCCAATTGGACAAATGGCATGGCATTGTATTACGTAGTTCAAATTGACACGTTTTCGTCTAGTTGGTTGAGAGCTATTTTTATCAATAATATTTGGCTGGCTAAAATGGCTACTTATTTAGTGTTAATTTATCAAGGTACTTTTTCTATAATGGTTTGGATAAAAAGAGTTAAAATTCCGTTTTTAATATTTGGTACATTATTTCATTTAACCATTAGTATAGGAATGGGCATATTTACTTTTGGAATAATAATGTCTTTAACTTATATTTTATTTTTAGATGATAAGCATATTATTTGGCTAAAACATAAACTTAAATTTTAAAATTAGTAGGAATGCCATAGTATTTCAAGGGGGGTGAAATGTAGCAGATGAATAAAGATAATTTTATGAATTTTTATGGTTAAATATTAATAATGCTATCGTCAGTTAGACTGTTACTATAACTGTGGGAATGTATCGAGAATAAAGTGGATGTGTGAAAATTATGTTGATTTTTTTATACTAAACCAATTAAAATAGCGTTTAGCATT
>CAYQRJ010000298.1:0-3153 GCA_964419855.1 uncultured Crocinitomix sp. | reverse complement strand
GAATTAAATTTCTAACTAAAAAAATATTACTTTTGGAGTATGAATACAAATTTTGATATGGAGTACAATACTGCCCGACCAAAAATGTTAATTCCAGAATATGGAAGAAATGTTCAAAAGATGGTAGATTATGCAGTAACAATTACCGATAGAGAGGAGAGAAATAAAGTTGCCAATGCCATTATTAATGTGATGGGGGAATTAAAACAACATTTACGTGATGATGAAGACTACAGGCATAAATTGTGGACACATTTATTTATTATGTCTGATTTTAAATTAGATGTAGATTCTCCTTACCCTCTTCCTAAAAAAGAGAACATTAATGTTAAACCGGATAAAATGCCTTATCCACAACAAAAAATAAAATTTGGTCATTACGGTAAATCTATTGAAAAATTAATTGATGTAGCTTGTCAAATGCCTGATGGAGATGAAAAAATCGCTCTAATTAAAGTGATTGCTAATATGATGAAGAAATTTCATTTAATGTATCATACAAATTCCATTGATGAGTCGGTGATTATGTTACACTTAGAAAAACTTTCTGATGGAAAATTAAAATTAGATGATTTAAGCTTTTTTGTTGATACAAGAGAGATTTTAAAAGTGGTTGGTACTAACAGAAATAATAATAACAATAATAGAAACAACCGCAACAATAAAAACAGAAATAAAAATAACCGTAACAGAAGACGTTACTAACAACCAAAAACCACTATGGCAAGTTTTGAAATTCACGGAGGAAACGAACTAAAAGGAGAATTGATTCCACAAGGTGCAAAAAATGAAGCATTACAAGTATTGTGTGCTGTTTTAATGACTGATAAAAAAGTTACCATTAGCAATTTACCAGATATTATTGATGTCAATAAATTAATTAACTTGTTACAATCAATGGGGGTAAAGGTTGAAAAGGTTGAAAAAGGAACATATATTTTTAATGCAAAACACATTGATTTAGATTATTTAGACACCGCTGACTTTGCAAAAAAAGCATCTAGTTTAAGAGGGTCAATTATGATTGTCGGTCCTTTATTAGCTAGATTTGGTAAAGGATTAATTCCTAAGCCAGGTGGTGATAAAATTGGACGTAGAAGGTTAGATACTCATTTTGCTGGTTTTAAATTATTAGGAGGTAAATTTGAGTACAATAAAAAAACTGAATTTTTTTCAATTAAAGCTAAAAAATTAGAAGGAACTTACATACATTTAGATGAAGCTTCTGTTACAGGAACAGCTAATGTTTTAATGGCAGCTGTACTAGCTAAAGGAGAAACCATCATTTACAATGCCGCTTGCGAGCCCTATTTACAGCAATTAAGCAAAATGCTTAACAAAATGGGGGCTAAAATTAGCGGAATTGGTTCTAACAGACTAACTGTTAAAGGCGTTAAAGAGCTAAAAGGTTGCTATCATAGAGTATTGCCTGATATGATTGAAATAGGTAGTTTTATTGGTTTGGCTGCTGTTACCAATTCTGAAATCACCATAAAGGATGTTGCTTATAAGGAATTAGGAATTATACCTGATGTATTTAAAAAACTTGGGATTAAAATGGAACTAAAAGGTGATGATATTTACATCCCTAAACAAAATGGTTACGAAATTGAATCATTTATTGATGGTTCTATTATGACCATTTCGGATGCGCCTTGGCCAGGTTTTACACCTGATTTATTAAGTATAATTTTAGTTACTGCTATTCAAGCAAAAGGAAGTGTTTTAGTTCATCAAAAAATGTTTGAATCTAGATTGTTTTTTGTTGATAAATTAATTGATATGGGGGCTCAAATTATTTTATGCGACCCACACAGAGCGGCTGTTATTGGGTTAAACCAACAGCAAAAATTAAGAGGTATTCAAATGACATCTCCAGATATTAGAGCAGGTGTATCTCTATTAATTGCAGCTTTATCAGCTGAAGGCAAATCAATTATTCATAACATTGAACAAATTGACAGAGGTTACCAAGACATTGATATGCGTTTAAATAACTTAGGTGCTGATATTAGACGAATTGGATAGGCTAATCTTTTTCATTTGGAATATAAACATTTTTTAAATGCTTAACATCTGCTTGTAAATCTAAAATGGCTTTTGTTAAATCACTTTCTTTAAATTCTGTTGTAGGCATGTCTGAGGAAATGTAATTTACAAATTTCCACATTTCTACAATATTGTTGGCGTGCACCTCATAAGGTTCATAAAAAGGATTAGTTGAGCAAAGCTGAAAAGATTGATTATCCTTTAATCGATTATAAACAATTTTAAAAACAATACCATCATCTTTAGTTACTACAATATAGGGATATCCATCTCTAACTAAATTCCAATTATCAACATATTCAGCTACCACATAACTACCTTCTGACACTGGCGGCATACTATCTCCTTTAATTGGGAACGTTCTGTATTTTCTATCTTTTTTTAAAAACGGTAACTGAAAAGTGGGTAAAACACTAATAAAATCAGGATCGGAGTAACCTGAGGTGTAACCTGCTCTTGCTTTTTCTGGAACCAATTCTATATTTTCAACATCATCTTGATTAACCGTAGTGGCTAATACCCTAAGTTTTTTACCTTCAATGTCAGAACTAACTCCTTCAAACAATTCTGTCCATTGCTTATCAGAATACTTATTAAAATCATCTTTGACTAATTTATCTAAAGGTATTTTATAAAACTCACCAAATTTAATGAGGTTTTGCAAGTTAGGTTCTGCCACTCCATTTTCATATCCACTATAAGAAGAACGGGTTAATCCTAACTGTTTTGCTAGTTCTTCTTGCGATATTTTTTTACGTTTTCTTAATGCTTTTAAGTTACTACCAATCATAATATTGCGTAATTTTTAATCAAAGTTACTAATTTTTGATTAATTTTTTATCATTTTAGCAAATATTTTTTACTTTTGTACTATGAAAAAAACTTGTGCTCATTGTGGTCAAACTTTTGAATGTCATTCAGACAACATTACAAAATGCCATTGTTACTCCGTTAAAATTACCAATAAACAAATTAAAAAATTAAAAATAGATTATAAAGATTGTTTATGTAATATTTGCTTGAGACAATTAATTAATCAATAGGAATGGATTAACCCGCAAAATTCACCACTATTTTATTGTTTTTTAGTTAAAATGCAGTAAA
>CAYQRJ010000297.1:0-3172 GCA_964419855.1 uncultured Crocinitomix sp. | reverse complement strand
GATAATACCCAAATTTGAGGGAGTTTGAAATTATCTTTATTCATCTGCTACATTTCAAAACCCTTGAAATACTAAGGTATTCCTGCGGTTTTTAAAATTTCACATCTAAACAAAGCTAATTCCATGAATTTTTGCAGTTAAGCTACTCTAATGCCAAACGAATTTGATAATATTCAATTTCGCCATTAAAATGTTCGTAAATGGGCTTTAGTGCTTCTGGTTTGTCAAGTTCAATATAGGCTTTTTTAACTCTTTGAGTAATTTCATCATTGATAAAAGGAGATAAATCTACATCTTTTCCTTTTGAGACTAAAGTGGCTAAATGACCTACTATTGTGTCTTTTTTCAACCCTCTTGCCATTGCTATTTCATCTGCCGATAATCCGTCTTTATAGAGTTTATAGGTTTGCTCATAAGTATCTAATTTAGGTAAATCTAACGCTGGTTGTTCGGGGATAAACGTGTTAATTAAGTCTAAAAACAAATGACCAAATCTGGCAAATTTAGCTTCACCTATACCTGAAATTTTCATCATTTCCTCTGCATTTTTTGGCATGTCACTTGCCATTTCTTTTAAAGTTGAATCGTGAAAAATAATGTAGGCAGGTAGTCCATTTTCATTAGCCAATTCTTTTCTTAATTCTCTTAATTTTTCAAACAATTGCTGGTTTGGACTTAAAACTTTTTTAGATTTTTTCTTAGCTGATTTTTCTTTGGCTTTAATTTCCTCTTTGGTTAATGGACGTGTTAATTTTATATCTACTTCTCCTTTTAAAATTTGATGTCCAAATGGCGTTATTTTTAAATTAAAATGTTCATCATAAGCTATTTCAAACACTCCTTGATTAATGAGTTGAGTTAAATAATGTTGCCAATCTGTAAAACTTAAATCGGCACCCACGCCATAAGTTTTAATAAAATGATATCTTTTTTCAAAAATATTGGCAGTTTTAGCTCCTCTTAAAATATTAATACAAGTTACTGTACCAACGTTTTCTTTAGTTCGATAAACCGCCGATAAAGCTTTTTGAGCAATGATTTTTCCATCAATAAACTCTGGAGGGTTTTTACATACATCACAGTTGCCACAATCTTTGTTTAAATGTTCACTAAAATAAGACAATAAAATTCTACGTCTGCAAGATGTAGCTTCAGCATATTGTAAAATACGTTGTAATTTTTCTTTATAAATGTCTTTAAACTCACTTTCTTGAATAAAATCAAACAACATTTTTACATCACGCATATTGTAATATAAAATAGTTGTACTTGGTAAACCATCTCTTCCTGCTCTACCTATTTCTTGATAATATCCTTCTAAATTTTTAGGCAAATTATTATGAATAACCCAACGAACATTAGATTTATCTATTCCCATTCCAAAAGCAATGGTGGCACATATAATTTGTAAGTCGTCATTAATAAAATCTTCTTGAACTTTAGAACGTTTATCTGGAGGCAAACCAGCATGATAGAACTCTGCCTGAATGCCGTTTGATTTTAAAAAACTTGCCCATTCTTCAGTTTCTTTACGTGATAGACAATAAATAATTCCAGATTGTGTAGCCCTTTCTTTAATAAAAGCTACAATTTCTTTCTGTTTTTGTTTTTTAGGAACTTTAGACCTTACATCTAAAGATAAATTGGGTCTGTTAAATGAACTTAAAAACAAAGTGGGTTGATGAAGATTTAGTTGGGTCTGAATATCTTTTCTGGTAATTTTATCGGCGGTAGCTGTTAAGGCTATAAAGGGAATATCTTTAAACTGATTTCTGAGTTGCCCTAGTTTTTGATATTCTGGTCTAAAATCATGACCCCACATAGACACACAATGAGCTTCATCAATGGCTATTTGAGATAATTTTAATTGACTTATCCAGCCGTCTTTTGAGGCAATTAATGCTTCTGGCGAGATGTATAACAATTTTATATTTCCGTTATTGCAATCATTTATCAAATCTTGTTTGTCTTGTTCATTTAATGTTGAATTAAAAAAAGCAGCCGAAATGCCATTGGCTTTTAAAGCTTCAACTTGGTCTTTCATTAATGAAATTAAAGGAGACACTACCAAAGTTAAATGAGGCAACACCAAAGCTGGTAATTGGAAGCAGATAGATTTTCCGCCACCTGTAGGCATAAGTACAATGGTATCTTTCCCATTTAAAACATTATTAATAATTTCCTCTTGCTGAGGTCTAAAAGTACTATATCCAAAGTTAGATTTTAATATTTTTGTTAAATTGACTGGCATTGCATTAAAAATATAAGATTGACAACTCATCAACCTTTTACAATAGTAAATATTTTATTTGAATAACCTTTAAAAAGATTAGTATTTTTTAAAAAGTAAATCTCAATCCCATGCCTGTTTGAGATGACATTTCAAAAGTGGTTAAAGATGTGGGTAATGTTAATTCGTTTAGAGGATCGTATTTATGAGATTCTTTAATAAAAATGGGAAAAGAAAACACTCCTCCAACAAATAAATTAAGGTACAATCTTTCTACAATTGGTACATCCATTGAAAAACTAAACTGAAGTTGTGGCACAAAATAACCCCTTCTAACTTTTGAATTATCAGGGTTTTTAAATCCCATTCCATTAGGATTATATTCAGAATTGTCTTTCCATAACTTTAAAGAATCATCATATACATAATCTGAATAATGAATATAATTCTTTTCATCTCGGTAAGACAATAATACATCTGCTCCTATAGAAAATATAGAATTACCTAACACCCTTTCTCCTCCAATTTTTAAACTAAACTGAGTTGTATTATGTACATTGTAACGGTAGGTAATTAAACTATCACTTCCAAAAACAATATCACCTTTATTAAATGGCGAACTTGCTCCTTGCCCAATAACAGCCCCTATTTTAAGTTTATATTTTTCGCCTAATAATTGGCGATAATCTAAATTAATTCTGTTTAAATTATATGTATTATAAATAAAGCCAAAATCTCTGTTTTGTTGAGCATTTAAGGTGTAAAATGATAGAAGTGCTAAAATAATTATTAACGTTTTCATAGTGTTTTTACTTTCTAGTATAACGGTATTATTTGATTAATATTTTAAGTTAAATAAAAAAAATGGTTAGCTCTACTCAATATTAACCCACAAAATTCACCACTATATTATTATTTTTATTCATCTGCTACATTTCACCC
>CAYQRJ010000296.1:0-3212 GCA_964419855.1 uncultured Crocinitomix sp. | reverse complement strand
GGATTAAAACAAATATTCAAATTAGCATTTACTCAAAAAAAACACGCTTACTTAACCATTTTAAGTAATTTGTTTTATGTTGTTTTTAACATTGTTTCCTTAGTGTTGTTTATACCCTTTTTAAAGTTAATTTTTAACCCTGAAGAAAGTACTGAGGTTAAAAATTTAGTAAAACCCACTTTAGATTCTTCAAAAGATTTATTTACATTTTTTGGCGATTATTATGAATATTTTATGAATTCATTTATTGAAATGTATGGCGAAAGGGGAGCTTTATTGTTTATTTGCGTGACAGTGCTAATGGCTTTTTTCTTTAAAAATTTGTTTAGATATAGTGCAGTTTATTTTCAGTCTTATTTAAGAATGGCGGTTGTAAGAGATATTAGACAACAACTTTATGCTAAAGCCATTCGCTTACCTTTGTCACATTATTCAGAGGAACGAAAAGGGGATTTATTATCAAGAATGACCTCTGATTTGAATGAAATTGAAGTGGCTTTGGTTTACGTGCTTGAAATTATTTTTAGAGAACCATTAGCTATAATTATAAGTCTTGGTGTTTTGTTTTATTGGAGTCCCCAATTAACAGTGTTTTCATTAATTTTATTACCAATTAGTGGATTTTTAATATCAAGAATAGGAAAAAGTTTAAAACGAGCCTCAAATAAAAGTCAAGAGCAAATGGGAGGTTTACTTTCCAGAATAGAGGAATCTTTAGGCGGAGTTAGAATTATTAAAGCATTTAGTGCCGAAAAAGAATCGGATAAAGTTTTTGCAAAAGACAATTTAGAACATCAAAAATCGGTAACGGGTACGTTTAGACGCAGAGATTTAGCCTCACCCTTAAACGAATTTTTTGGAGCAGCTGTTTTACTTGGAATTGTTTGGTATGGTGGTATTTTAATTTTAAACGCAAAAGATGCAGGTACAACAGCTGGTTTAGACGGGCAAGAGTTTATTGCTTTTATTGTTGTTTTTTCGCAGTTGTTAAGACCTATTGGTGGTATTTCGGGTGGTTTAACAGCTATGAAAAAAGCAGAAGCCTCTTTAGAACGAATTAATGCCATACTTGAAATTCCTGATACCATAAAAGAACCCGAAAATCCAGTAACAAAAACAAGTTTTGATAATAAAATTGAATTTAAAAATGTGTCTTTTTCATATACAGATGTCAAAGTGTTAGACGGTATAAATTTTGAAATTATAAAAGGTCAAACAGTGGCGTTGGTAGGAGAGTCGGGGAGTGGAAAATCAACCATTTCCGATTTAATTCCACGTTTTTATGATGTAACAGATGGAGAAATATTAATTGATGGCATTAACGTAAAAAATCTATCTAAAAAAAATCTAAGGCAATTTATTAGCATAGTTACACAAGAATCTATTTTGTTTAATGATACAGTAGAAAATAACATTAAATTTGGAAGCCCCAATGCCACAAAACAAGAAGTGATTGAAGCGGCAAAAGTTGCCAATGCCCACCAATTTATTCAAGACTTAGAAAACGGTTATCAAACCAATATTGGTGATAGAGGAAATAAATTGTCGGGAGGACAAAAACAAAGAGTTAGTATTGCCCGAGCTATTTTGTCAAACGCACCCATTATGATTTTAGATGAGGCAACATCAGCCCTTGACACAGAATCTGAAAAAATTGTGCAACAAGCCCTTGATAATTTAATGAAAAACCATACCTCTTTGGTAATTGCTCACCGATTAAGTACCATTAGAAATGCCGATAAAATTATTGTTCTAAAAAAAGGTAAAATTGTTGAGGTAGGCAATCACAATGAACTTATTGCTCAAAATGGTTACTATAAATCTTTGTGCGAGATTCAACAAGTTATTTAAGATGTTAAAAATTAAACTATTAATAGTACTAATTTTTTGTGTTAATTTGTCAAAAGCAGATGAGGTTAAAGATTCATCTGATATTGTAATGATTTTTACTCAAGCAGTTCAAAATCCTGCTAAATATGATTCCATTACACAAAAAGCAACACAAATTTATAAAAACAACATCAACAACCCATTAGTAAAAGACACCTATTTATTTAACCTTGCAAAATCACTTTTTCAAACGGCTCAACTTGACTCTGCTCTTATCATTGCTAAAAAGGGTCAAAACTTATATGTCAATAACCCGTTTAACTACAAAAATGGTAAATTTCATAATGTTATTGCTTCTATTTATGCCTATAAAAAAGATTATAAAACATCCATAAGTCATTTTAATAAAGCAGTTGAAATTTTTGATAAAAATAACGACCCTTATCAAGCCGCTTTAATAAAAAATAACATAGCCAATATCTTTTTCAGTTTGTCCGATTTTGAAAACGCTTACAAATACAGTAAAGAATCCTATTTATATTTAAAATCAGTTAAAGATACAGTTTATTTACCAAGCTTAACAGGAGTAACTGCCATTTCGGCCATTGAATTAAATAAAATTGATGAAGGAAAACACCTGACGGAAGAATGTTTAAGTCTATCTGAAAGATATAACAATATTGTTGGTTTAATCATAGGACATCACGCTAACGGAGAATATTTAATAGCTGTTAAAAAAGCCAAACAAGCCATTGTTGAATATAATCAATCATTAGAAATGAGCGAAAAATACGGACTAAAACATTATAGTTTACTCAACAAAACAGGATTATTAATTGCTTACGAAAACATTAAAGATTATACCAATGCGGTTAAGTATGGCGAGCAAGCTTTAACCGAAACCAAAGCTTTAAATAATGAAGTTATGCTTTATTCTTTACACAAACATTTAGGACGTTCCTATGCTGGTTTAAAAGATTATAAAAAAGCATTTGAAAACATTAACACCGCACACAATATTTATAGAGAAACCTCTAATGCAGATACTAAAAAATCAATCAATAATTTATTAATAAAATACGAAACCGAAAAAAAAGAAAAAGAGCTAATTGAAAAAGACTTACAGTTAGCAAAAGATGAAGTAAAACTCAACAAAAGAAAACAATGGATTATAGGATTGTTGGCATTACTTATTTTGATGATTTTAATTTACTTGATTTACATTAAAATTCAAAAGCAAAAATTATATCAACAGAAAAAAGAACAAGAAACCAAATTGCTATTGGCTTTAATAGAAGGAGAAGAAACAGAACGTAAAAGATTATCTAACGAACTTCATGATGGAGTAGCTTCAAGTATTTCTGGCATTAAAATTCAATTAG
>CAYQRJ010000295.1:0-3216 GCA_964419855.1 uncultured Crocinitomix sp. | reverse complement strand
AATTTCATATCACTTAAATAATTTTATCAATTAATTTTGGTAAATATACGTATATTGCACCCAAATAAAAAAATCTTTAAAAAAATTAATGTTTTACTGTAACTTTTATCCTATAAAAGTGTCTTACAAAAAATGACCAACTTATGAAAAAAATAATATTATCATTTGCTTTGTTTTTAGCATATAGTTCTTTTTCGCAAGAATATTTTCAGCAACAAGTCGATTATAAGATTAATGTAACACTAAACGATCAAAACAATACCATATCAGCTTATGAGGAGTTTGTTTACACCAACAATTCAAATTGTCAGTTAGATTTTATTTACATCCATTTATGGCCAAATGCCTATAAAAATAACCAAACTGCCTTGGCTAAGCAATTGTATGATATGAATAATATGTCTTTACAATTTGCTACAGAAGCAGAAAGAGGATGGATTGACTCTTTAGATTTTAAAATTAATGGAGAGCCTGCTAAATGGGAATTTGACCCCAATCACATTGATATTGCTAAATTATTTCTTAATCAACCATTAGGGCCTGGCGAAAAAATAACGGTCTCAACTCCTTTTAAAGTAAAAATTCCAACAGGCAAAATTTCAAGATTAGGTTATGTTGGAGAATCTTTTCAAATTACACAATGGTATCCAAAACCAGCAGTGTTTGATGTTAATGGATGGCATCAAATGCCTTACTTAACTCAAGGCGAATTTTATTCGGAGTATGGTAGTTTTGATGTGTCTATTACTTTGCCTAAAAATTATGTAGTAGGCGCAACAGGCGATTTACAAACCGAATCTGAAAAAGTATTTTTAGACTCTTTAGCTGATGCTACCGCCTATAAATTTAAAAACAACAAGTTTAGAGATAGAAAAAAAACAGGAAGTGGAAAAACGCCTTTTCCAGAATCATCAACTGAGTTTAAAACCATTAGATATACACAAAATAATGTACACGATTTTGCTTGGTTTGCAGATAAGCGATTTGAAGTGTTGAAAGGTGAAGTTGAATTACCTCATTCAAAAAGAAAAGTAACTACATGGTGTATGTTTGTGCCTCATCATCATAAGTTATGGAAAGAATCTTTAGAATACATTCAAGATGGTACTTATTATTATTCTAAATGGAATGGCGATTACCCTTACAACAATGTAACTGCGGTTGACGGAACCATAAGTGCTGGTGGCGGAATGGAATACCCCAACGTAACTGTAATTGGTAATACGGGTTCAAAAGAGGAGTTAGAAGTTGTTATTGTGCATGAAGTAGGGCATAATTGGTTTTATGGTCAGTTGGGATCTAACGAAAGAGAGCATGCGTGGATGGATGAAGGTTTAAATACCTTAAACGAATTGAGGTACATTGAAACCAAATACCCTCATAACGAGCAAATGAGTAAAATGATGGGAAACATTGCCGATAAAATTCATTTAGAACACATGAGTCATTACGATATGAGTTATTTAACTTATGCCAGTAGTGCAGGTTTAGGGGTAGATCAACCTATTGAATTACCTGCAGATGAGTATAGCCAATTAAATTATGGCGCAATAGTTTATGCTAAAACAGGTTTAGAGTTCAATTATTTAAGAAATTATTTAGGAGATGAATTGTTTGATAAATGTATGCAGAAATATTATGATAAATGGGAGTTTAAGCACCCTCAACCTCAAGATGTAAGACAAGTGTTTGAGGAAGTAACGGGTAAAAATTTAAACTGGTTTTTTGATGACATTATTAACACCACTAAACAAATAGATTACAAAATTAAAAAAGTTAAAACAGACGAAAACGGTACAACAGTTACTGTTAAAAATAAAGGAAAAATCAATTCTCCAGCAAGGGTTGATGTTTATAATTTAGGTAAATATAAAGGAACACAATGGGTGGAGCCAGGCAATAAAAAATCAACTGTTCATTTTGATACAAAAAATGTGGACCAAGTTAAAATTGATGGCGTTAAAAAAATGCCTGAGATATACAGAAATAATAATAATTGGCACAAAAAAGGTTTATTTGGTAAAGTTGAACCAATAAAGTTTGAGTTTTTAGCGGGCGATAATGAGTCTGACAAAACAATGGTGTGGTACACGCCAATAATGGGGTATAACATCTACGATAAAATGATGGTGGGCTTCCTGTTTCACAACTTAACCATTCCTTCAAACAAATTTGAATATACCATTGCTCCTATGTATTCTTTTGGACGTAAAAACGTGTCGGGGTTTGCAGATTTTAAATATAACATTTTACCTGCAAAAAATTTTAAATCAATATCAATAGGTGTTAAAGGCAGAACATTTAAAAATCAGCTTTATGGTTATCGCTCAGAGTATATGGTGGCTAATCCTTACTTAAACTTTGTGATTGGTAAACCTAAAGCTAAAAAGAATTACAAACAGAACTTACTATTACAAGGAATGTATTTGTTTGAAAAAACATACACCAATATTGGTTTAATTGAATACACCACAACAGGAGGTTTTGCTAAATATGGTTTTTCTTATCACCACAGACGTCATACTTTTACTACTGGAATTGAAGTAGATGGAATTTATGAAGTAAATAGCAACCGTAAAAATGTTAACCTTTTAACTGATGCAAAATACAAGTTTAAATATCTAGACAAAAAAGAAAAATCTTTAAAAAAGAGCATTGAAATTAGAGCGTTTATAGGAGCTAATTTGTTCCGAAACTTTGCTTATGATTATAAATATGCTTTTGCTCCAGGTGGTCAAACGGGTAATCAAGATTATTTTTACAATTCTTATTTAATGGGCAGAAATGAAACCACAGGTTTGTTTGCTCAACAACGATTAAATAACCAAGGAGGTATGAATACAACCAGTACTTTTGGCACAAACAATAATTGGTTATTTACTTCCAATTTATATTTAGAATTACCTTATATTCCTTTGGTAGGTTTTTATGGCGATTTAGGCTTGGCTGAGGTGGCAGGTAATGCTGAAGTGTTTTATGATTTAGGATTAGGTGTTAGATTGTTAAAAGGTGTAGTAGGGGTTTACTTTCCTCTTTACGAATCATCTAATATGGTTGATACATCACTTAAATATAGCCAAAAAATAAAATTTGTTTTAAACTTAAACGTTAATCCAAAAGACATTATACAAAAAGCATTATAAAATCAATGAAATATAAAATATTATTATCGGTATTAATAGTTGTTTTAAGCACATCTACTTATGCCCAAAAATA
>CAYQRJ010000294.1:0-3222 GCA_964419855.1 uncultured Crocinitomix sp. | reverse complement strand
AAAAATTATTATCTATACATCACCGCTTTTATTGCAGCAATAATTCTTGGGACATTAGGTAAGGCTTCTTCCATTAATGGAGGGCTAAACGGAAATGGTGTATCAGATTGCATTACTCTTTTTACAGGAGCATCTAAATAATCAAATGCATAATTTTGTAGCCAGTAAGCAATTTCTGAAGCAATAGAAGCAATTGGCCAAGACTCTTCAACAATAACACATCTATTGGTTTTTTTAACCGATTCTACTACTGTATCATAATCAATAGGTCTAACAGAGCGTAAGTCGATAATTTCAACCGAAATACCTTCTTTTTCTAATTCATCTGCTGCTTTATGGCATTCTTTAATAATTTTACCAAAAGTTACAATGGTTACATCAGTACCTTTTCTTTTAATGTCTGCCACTCCAATAGGCACAATATATTCTCCTTCAGGAATTTCTCCTTTATCACCATACATTTTTTCAGACTCCATTACAAGTACAGGGTCATTATCTCTAATAGCAGCTTTAATTAACCCTTTGGCATCATAAGGTGTAGATGGTGTTACTACTTTTAAACCAGGCACGTGAGCATAAAATGACTCAAATGCTTGTGAATGCGTAGCAGCCAATTGACCTGCTTGCCCGTTACCCCCTCTAAAAACAATAGGGCAACCTATTTGCCCACCAGACATTTGAAGTATTTTAGCTGCTTCATTTATAATTTGGTCAGCTGCTAAAATAGCAAAGTTCCAAGTCATAAACTCAACAATAGGTCTTAAACCATTCATGGCAGCACCTACAGCAATACCAGTAAAACCAAGTTCGGCAATTGGAGTATCAATTACTCTTTTGGCACCAAACTCATCTAACATACCTTGAGAAACTTTATAAGCCCCGTTGTATTCGGCTACTTCTTCACCCAATAAAAAAACACTTTTATCGGCTCTCATTTCTTCAGACATTCCTTCTCGCAATGCCTCTCTAAATTGTACTGTTTTCATCTGTTAATCGTATTGCTTCAATTATAGGGTCAAATCTACAAATTTTATATTTATATTTCATCATCTATAAGGTGTTTTGTTATTTTTTCGGATTCATTTAAACTAAATAAGTCAAGAACATTTTGCCAATCTTGGTGATTAACAAACCAATTGTTCATTTTTATTTTAATCATTTTGCTATTAGTTTTTAAATAAACCCTGTTATTTTTTACAATAAATTTCTCATTAGATTTAAGTGAATATTGATGTCTAACCTGCCCAAATAAACCATATACGCTTATATGATTTAAAGACACTACTGCATAACTCCTTTTTTTTAATTTAAAACCAAAATAAATTGGAACTATTGCTATAAATACATAAATATAAATCTTTACATCATTTAATAGATATCCTCCTATTAAAAAAATAACTCCACATAATATACCTATTAATATGTAAATATTAGTCCAAACCATATTGTATTTTATTGGTATAGTGTTTGACATCTACACAAAAGTAATCATCATTTTTTATCTTTTTAACAATTAACTTTGAATTACTTCTTTTAATATTTATAAATTGATTGATGAATACCTTTAACTTTAAAAATTATTTTTGTGCTTTTATGATGAAAAAATGGCTTACCATATTTATATTTTTATTTAGCTTACCTGTATTTGGTGCCAATTCAATTACAATTTTAATTGATCCAGGTCATGGTGGTAAAGACCCAGGTCATTTATCAAAAGTTAAAGGTCTTTTACCTGAAAAAGATTTGAATTTGTTAATTGCTAAAAAATTAGGCCACTATTTAGAGTATAATTTAAGCAATGTTAAAGTATTATATACAAGAACAAAAGACACTTATCCAACGTTAAGTGATAGAGTTTATATGGCCAACTCAAAACATGTTAATTATATGATTAGTATCCACTGTAATGGTTCTGACAATACTTCAGCTTATGGTACGGAGACACACATACATAACTACAATTCAAAATCGGCTTACAAATGGGCGTCAATGATTGAAAAACAGTTTAGAACAAGAGCTGGACGAAAAAGTAGAGGGATTAAAACTGGTGAGGACATTGGGCATTCTTTGCAAATTTTAAAAGAAACCAAAATGCCAACCGTATTAGTTGAGTGTGGTTTTTTAACCAACACAGCAGAAGCCAATTATTTAAACTCATCTTATGGTCAAGAAATTATTGCATCTGCCATTTTTAGAGCCACCCGTGAATATATCAAACAAAAACATAAAGATATTAACTTTACTCCTTCATCAAAAGACATAACAAAAACCAATACAGATGGAATAAAATACAAAGTGCAACTAATGTCTTCTATCGACCCTTTAGAAACCAATATTCCTGAGTTTAAACGCTTAGGTTACAAGGTTGAAAGAATTAAAGTAAACAGTAAAAGCATGTATAAATATAAATATTTTTTAGGTCCTTTTGATACTAAAAAAGAAGCTAAGAAAGCACAAAAATCAGTTCAATCTAAAGGATATAAAGATGCGTATATTATTCAGTTTGAGTAACTAATTTTTAAAATTATCGTAAAAAAATAGTGATTTATTAGAAAAAAACATTAATTTTAACTAAAATAATAACTACAAACTAAACCTATGGCAACAGTATTCGAAACAAGACTAATTGGTAATATTGGTAAAGATGCAACTTTAAGAAATATGGAAAATGGCGTAATTGCTATTAATTTTCCTGTGGCTCACAACAAAAACTGGAGAGATAAAAAATCTGGTCAACAAAAAACAAAAACAACTTGGGTTAACTGTACCATTTGGAAACGTGAAGGGGCTAATTTAAGAATTATGGATTTTCTTAAAAAAGGTACTTTGGTTGAAATTCAAGGCACACCTTTTGCAAAGGGATATTTGCAAGATGACAATACGGTTAAAACCGAAATTAGACTAAATGTTTCTAAAACTAATATTTTAAGACCAGGTCAAAATTCAAATAAAACAAATTATTCTGATGATAATGAATCTACTGATGTAATTGATGATGTATCAAGAGCAATAGATGATATTGAGGATGATTTGTTTTAAAAATTAAAAGCAAGTTACTGTATTTCAATTAAAACAAAAAAAGATGAAAAAAAATCATCATTTTTTTTGTCAAAATATTTATTTGTTATATATTTGCACTCGCATTTAAAGAAATGCTTAAAATAATAAAATTCCTCCTTAGCTCAGTTGGTTAGAGCATCTGACTGTTAATCAGAGGGTCCT
>CAYQRJ010000293.1:0-3229 GCA_964419855.1 uncultured Crocinitomix sp. | reverse complement strand
ACATTTCAAAACCCTTGAAATACTAAGGTATTCCTGCGGATTTTAAAATTTCACATCTAAACAAAGCTAATTCCATGAATTTTTGCGGTTAACGTGAGTTCGTGAGTGCTACGCAGTTCTTTTTCTTTCAGCGTATTTCAAAATTAAGTTGGTATAATTCATTTTTGATGTTTTAAAAAAGAAAAAACTTTACCTTATTACATCAAGATTAATTTTAGAGGAAATCATTTCAAGTAGTTAATTCTTACAACAACTATTGAATTGATTTGATTTGATTAGTCAGTTTCCTGCCTGCTAACTGACAGGAAACTGACGCTAAATTAAAAAAGAGATATACTCTACTATCGCTAGACTAAAACAAAATTTATTTAGTAAACAACATTTCTCTTAACTTAGGTAGAGGCCACATTTCGTCATCTACTTGTAATTCTAATTTATCTGCGTGATATCTTATTTTCTCAAAATAAACTTTAACATTATCGCAGTAAGCATAAGCTTTTTTACGAGTATCTTTAATTTGATTGGCTTTTTTACGTGCTTCAATCATTTCGTTAACCAAATCATTTAATAAATTAAGATGTTTTGAAATAGATTTAACAATAAGCATTTGAGTTTTAGCCATTTGTTTCCCTTCCTTAACACCAAAAGTGTCCATTAATCCTTGAATGTTTTTAATTACTTTATTTTGATATTCAATGGTGGCTGGAATAACGTGATTTTTTACTAAATCCCCCATAATTCTAGCTTCAATTTGAAGTTTTAAGATGTAATTTTCCAATTCTATTTCGTGGCGAGCTTCCAATTCAACCTCACTTAAAATACCCATTTTTGAGAATAATTCTTTGGTTTCTTTTTTAGACCACACATCTAAAGCTCTTGGTGTATCTTTTAAGTTTGACAATCCTCTTTTTTCAGCTTCTTTTACCCATTCATCACCATATCCATTACCTTCAAATCTAATTTTTTTTGATTTTTTAATCAACAATTGAAGTTCTTTTAAAATAGCTTCATCTTTTTTAAGTCCTTTTTCTATTCTAGCATCAACCGCCACTTTAAAATCTTCTAATTGCTTAGCAACAATTGTATTTAAAACCATCATTGGGTGACCACAGTTTTGAGCCGATCCTACAGCTCTAAATTCAAATTTATTACCTGTAAAAGCAAAAGGTGACGTTCTGTTTCTATCTGTATTATCTAATAATAATTCAGGTATTTTGCCAATATCTAATTTTAATTTTGTTTTGGCGTCAGGGGTCATTTTTCCAGCAGAAATACTTTTCTCTAAATTATCAAGCATTTGAGTTAGCTGTGACCCTATAAATACAGAAATAATTGCTGGTGGCGCTTCATTAGCTCCTAAACGGTGGTCGTTACCTGCTGAAGCTATAGATGCTCTTAGTACATCAGCATTATCGTGAATAGCAACAATGGTATTAACAAAAAAGGTTAAAAATTGTAAATTTGATTTAGGATTTTTACCTGGTTGTAATAAATTCACACCAGTATCGGTACTTAAAGACCAGTTGTTATGTTTACCAGACCCATTTAGTCCTGCAAACGGTTTTTCGTGCAATAATACCCTAAAGTTATGTTTACGAGCCACTTTTTCCATTACATCCATTAACAACAAATTGTGGTCGTTAGCAATGTTTACTTCTTCAAACATAGGGGCGCATTCAAATTGATTAGGTGCTACCTCATTGTGACGAGTGGTAACTGGAATACCTAATAAATGAGCTTCATATTCGAACTCACGCATAAAAGCAGTTGCTCTTTCAGGTATAGATCCAAAATAATGATCATCTAATTGTTGACCTTTAGCTGGGGCGTGACCTAAAACAGCACGACCCGTTAACTGTAAATCGGGTCTGGCATTAAATAAAGCAGCATCTACTAAAAAGTATTCTTGCTCCCAACCTAGAGTTGTACCTACCTTTTTAACATTTTTATCAAAATATTGACACACTTTTACAGCTGCATTTTCAACACGAGTTAGTGCCTTTAACAAAGGCATTTTATGGTCTAATGCTTCACCTGTATAAGCAATAAAAATGGTAGGAATACATAATGTTTTTCCTATTACAAAAGCGGGAGATGAAGGATCCCATGCGGTATAACCTCTAGCCTCAAAAGTATTTCTAATTCCACCATTTGGGAAAGAAGAGGCATCTGGTTCTTGTTGAATTAATAAATCACCTTCAAAACGTTCAATGGCTTCTCCTGGTCCAATGGGTTTAAAAAATCCATCATGTTTTTCGGCAGTTGTGCCTGTTAATGGCTGAAACCAATGCGTGTAATGTGTAGCTCCTTTACTTATTGCCCAATCTTTCATTGATGTTGCTACTTGGTCAGCAATGTTTCTGTTGACGTGGGTACCGTTTTCAATTGCAGATTTCACACTTTTATACGCTTCCTCTGACAAGCATTCTCGCATTACTTTTAAGTTAAACGTATTTCTACCAAAATAATCTGAAACTCTTTCGGTAATTTCATCCATGTGTTTTGGCGCTCTGTGCAAAACATCATCTAACGCATCTAATCTTAATTTAGCCATTTTTTTATTTTTTTGCAAATGTAACGTATTTTTTAGGGGGTAAACAAATTATTTTACACTTTTTTATTAACACACCCCCTACTTTTTTAACTTACCCAAAAAAATCTATAAAAAAAGTGAAATCATGAGATAAAATGTTTTTTCAACTTGAAAATTTTATGTTTTTATTAACGAAATTTTAATCCTCAAGCATAAAAACACAAATATTTGAGATGTTTTGCCCGTTTAAGTGGTATGTACAAATCCAAATTATTGGGATAAGTTATTAGTGTAAGTTTGCTACGAAATTAGGTAAAGCATTTATATTAAAAAGAGTTAGGGGTATTTCTTGTATTATTAATTTCAGAATAGTATAAATATGTAAAAAAAACACAATCAATAAACAATATTAAATATGAAATAATTACTAATACTAATGAATCATAAAAACTAAAACGAAACATTATTTCTTGTAACAGAAATAATATCAATATCACAACACCATACTTCCTTAATTTATATTCTTTTTTGACCGAAATAATGGAAAAAGCATATAATATGCTAAATATAGCAACTAGATTATCAATTAAGTATAAATTGACTGTGGTTATTCCTTGAGTTATATCTTCATAAATTCCAATATAATGAATTATTGTAAAAATAGACAATATAACCATAAAAGGAATGACTCTAAAT
>CAYQRJ010000292.1:0-3251 GCA_964419855.1 uncultured Crocinitomix sp. | reverse complement strand
GTTACTGCAAAGGTTAAACCAACGGTATTGTACAATAATGAAAAGACATAACTCCATTTAACTACCTTGGTGTTATAAATAGCAAATTTAATGTATTGATATAAATATTTTAGTTTTTCTCCATTAATAATAGCGTCAGATGAAGGTGTAAAGCTATATACATCATCAACAACAGAAACACCAACATTGGCTTGTTGTAAAGCTCCTGCATCATTTAAACCATCTCCTAACATCATTACTTTTTTGTGTTGATTTTGTAATTGTTCAATGTAATGGAGTTTATCCTCTGGTTTTTGGTTAAACACTAAATTAGAATTTTTGGGTAATAGTTGTTTCAACTTTTCTTTTTCCGAATCATTATCTCCTGAAAGGATATGAATGTTATAATTTTGTTTTAAGTTTTTAAATAGCTTATCTAAATCAGAACGATAAATGTTTTCGAAAACAAAAGCGCCTAAAACAAGGTTGTTTTTAGCCACATAAACTCTGGTTTTATTATCATTGCTTTTAGTTCCTATCCAATCTTTGTGTCCAATTTTGTATTCATTTTGGCTAAAAACAACCTTAATTCCCTTTGAGGGAATTTCATCAAATTTGGAAAATTTGATGGTTTTAGGCGCGCTCTCCAAATAAGTTGATATTTGCCGACTTAAAGGGTGTGATGAATTGTAAGTAGCTTGTTGAATAATGGCTTTATCCTCATCTGATAACACCTCTCCCTCCCATTTAATTTTTGATTGATTATTGTGGGTTAAAGTGCCTGTTTTATCAAAAACAATATCCGTAATTTCTGTAATGGGCTCCATCACATTAACCGACCTTAAATAAAATCCTTTACGTCCCAAAATTCTTATGCCGTTACCGTAAGTAAAAGGAACAGACAGAGCTATGGCACACGGACAAGCCACAATTAAAACGCTTACAACAATAAAACTTGCTCTTGAGGAATCTAAATATAACCAGATTAATCCCGAAATAAAAGCAACAATCAATAAACCAACCGTAAATTTACGACTAATTTTATCAGACAAGGTTTCTTTATCATCTTTTTTATCAAAAATAGGGTTATTCCATAATTGAGTAAGGTAACTGTTGTCAATTTCTTTAATAACTTCTATTTCAATTCGCTCTCCTTTTTGTTTACCCCCAGCATACAGTTTATCTCCAGATTTTTTTTCAATGGGAACTGATTCACCTGTTACAAAACTATAATCAATGCTTCCTTTTCCTTTAATTAAAATACAATCGGTTGGTATTAATTCGTTGTTTCTGATGATTAGCTTATCGCCTTTTTTAACCTTTTTTAATGCAACAATTTGCTCAACACCCTGAGTAATTTTACTCACTGCAATAGGAAAATATGATTTGTAATCTCGTTCAAAGTTAATGGCAGTATAAGTTTGATTTTGAAACCATTTTCCAATTAATAAAAAGAAAATCAAACCAATAAAAGAATCGAAATATCCCGCACCAACACCAAAAATCACCTCATATAACGAACGTAAATACAAAGCAAAAATACCAATAGTTATAGGTACATCAATGTTAATACGTTTGTTTTTTAAAGATTTATAAGCGGACACAACATAATCACTTGCTCCGTAAATTAAAACAGGGATGGATAGCCCAAAATTAATGTAATTAAAGGTGGTTTGAAAAGCTTTGTATTTCTCATCTATTCCAAAATATTCTGGAAAACTCATTAGCATTACATTGCCAAAACAAAATCCAACCAAACCAATTTTAAACATTAATTTTTTATTGGTTTTTGATGTTTTTGCTTTGTCGTAATCTTCTAAAGTGATACTGGGTGGATAACCAATTGATGCCAAAAGCTCAGCTAACTCTCTCAAACTAATTTTAGACTCATTAAATGTAATTTCTGCCTCTTTTTTAGCAAAAAACACCTGAGATGAGGTAACGCCATTGGCTAATTTATCTAACCTTTCTAACAGCCACAAACAAGAACTGCAATGAATTTGAGGTAAAAATAATTTTATTTTGGAATAATCTCCCTCTGAGAACGAAATCAACTTTTCTCTAAATTCAGGCAAATCTAAAAAGTTATATTTGCCTTTAAAGTTTTTATTGGCTTTAACCCCAATTTTTTTAGCTGATGTATCACCAACAGATTGTTCAATGTTGTAATAATTGGTTAAATCATTGCCTGACAGAATATCATACACGGTTTTACAGCCCTCACAACAAAACGTTTTGTGGTCAAAATGAATCTCTTCCTCACAATTACTCCCGCAATGATAACATTCTTGCATTTTACTTAAAAATTTGACACAAAGTTAACAGCTATTTATTAAATTTACACCAATAATTGTCACATGTAAAAAATAAATGCGTTTTATTTTTCTTAAATTGGAATTATATATGATTATAATTTAACTTGAGATATACATTTTTAAATAGCAGCTCCCTTAACACCATTCTGTATGAAATTAAATGGTATAATGCATTAACTGGTAATTATATAACTACAACAACTAAATATTCTAATGGTAGTGGAGATTTAAAATTAAAGTACCCTAATGATTTAACTTATAACTTTACTCAACCTATATTATTTTTTGAAGTGTATAAAAAAAATACGGTATTAAAAGGTAATTTGAATAATAACGATTTAGAAGTAAAAACATTGCAACAACAGAATGAAAAAGAAATTAATTCTAATAGTTCTGGTGACTTCAATATTATTCAAGTAGCCCCTAATCCCACAACAGATGTTGTTTCTATTTTATTAAGTTATGGTAATAGTGAATTTTTAAACTATGCCTTAACCAATGTGCAAGGTAAAGTGTTAAAAACAGGATTAATTTCAGAAAATTATTTACAACTTGACCTTTCAGGTTTTGAAAATGGCGTATATTTCATTACATTTGTAAGTAATTCTAAAAAAGAAACCATTAAAATAATTAAGCAATGATAAAAGTAATTAAATTAACATTGTTTTTTTCACTAATTTTAAGCAGTAGTTACAGCTGTAAAAAAAACAAAATTATACGTAAAACAAGATTAACAGGTGATTTAGAATATTTGGTGGGATATTGGGAGTGGACAGGTACTGACTCAAGTGTTGTACATACAGCACAAAACCCAATTTATGATTATGATACAACATACGTTAATGTAATTACACCAGAAACAATAAAACACACCTTTGGCATTGAGTTTTATAAAAAAGGCAAAGTTACTTTTTTAAAAGATGGTGTAAAAGAAATGAGTTATAATGTTAATGTTGA
>CAYQRJ010000291.1:0-3256 GCA_964419855.1 uncultured Crocinitomix sp. | reverse complement strand
ATTTACTGTGTATTAACCAAACAATAGTAATATAGTGGTGAATTTTGCGGGTTAAGTTAGTATTACGTGAATATGGGACGAACCTTGTGCTTTCTTTGTGAGCCCTGTGCCTTCACATTTTCCGAAAGTTATCGGGATTATGGTTAGTTTTTAACCACAGAGTCCACAAAGATGGCACAGAGGTCACAAAAACATCTTGTTTCTAATAGTGTAACTATCCATAAAAATTTAATGAAAAATTTATTTAGGACGCTATTGAATTCCAGTTTTTTAACCCTTTTTTAATTGTACAAAAAAGACGGTTCTTTTTGGTAGTTAAAATTATTTTTTGTAAATTGCAACTAATTACTAATTTAAAAACCAAAAATTATGAATTTAAAACGCATTAAAAAACAATTTCAGTTAGTTGCTATGTCCCTTATGTTTGTAGGGGGGGTAACGTTTTAAACGCTCAAAACACCTTTCCTACCAATGGTAATGTAGGGGTAGGAACAACCAGTCCAACTGCGGGGTTAGATGTTAACCGCCACATGAAAATTGACAGTACACTAACCGTAAAAGACAGTGTACGGTTAAAAAGTAAACTAACCGTTGACCAAAAAGCTGTTTTTAAACAAAATTTAGTTGTTAAAGGGCAAATGTTACGTGCCCATCACAACGCCCGAATAAATAACAATTTAGTAGTTGACCATAATATAGTGGCTCACAATAATATTAAAGCCGAAAATAAACTAACAGTTAATGGCTTAACAAAATTAAACGGTATTGTTAAAATGCTAGGCATTAACCAAATTACTCAACAACAAGTTGATAATGGGAATTTTAATATTTTAGTTACAAAAGCCAATGGAGAGGTAGTAATTATACCACCAAATGTTATAGGAGAAATTTTTGGTTTTGCTGAACCGCCATATAGTGATGATGGAGGAACGCCTTTATGTGGTACGTCAAGTATTAATGTTGCAGCAGGTTGGACATTTTATACTACTTTAAATAAAACTGTTTCTTGTAGTAAAGTTGGCATTAATAAAATGCCACAATATGATTTAGACATTAATGGAACCACACGCACACCACTTTTAAACTGTGGTAATCAAATTAATTATAACGACACTTACAACTCATTTTTTAATCTTTTTTCAAGTTACAACCAATTATCTAAAATGAAAATTGGGGAAAAAACAAATGGAACACTAAACGTCTTTTTTGAAATTAAAAGAAATGGCACAGTAGTTATTAAACCAAGAAACTCAAACAACCCGTTAATAATTAAAAACCAAAACGGGCAAAAAATATTTCAAGTGCAAGAAAACGGATTGGTAAGAGCAAAAGAAATAAAAGTAGATTTAGACTATGCCAATTGGCCAGACTATGTGTTTAATAAAAATTATCAATTATTAGATTTAGAACAAGTGGCACAATACATTTTAAAGCATAAACATTTACCTGGTGTGCCAAGTGCCAAAGTTATTTCTACTGAGGGGTTAAGTGTTGGTAAAATGCAAACCCTTTTAATGCAAAAAATTGAAGAACTTACACTTTACACCATTGAACAAAATACACAAATTAAACACTTAGAAAAAAATGTAACAACCCTTGAAAAAGAAAACCAACAACTAAAAGCTGAACTAAAACAAATGAATGACCGCCTTGTTAAGATAGAAGCCTTGTTAAACCATTAATTTGTTGAGGTATGAAAAAGATAATATTAATAACTGTTTTAGTTTTTATAGCAAATAGAATATACGGTCAGCTATATCAACCACAAGAAATACCTTGCTTAAATTATAACGACCTTATTGCTATACAAAATGGTCAACCTACTGATATACGCTCGACACATTGTGTTGATATTTCAAATTATAACACATTTGACAATCAAACAATAAGTGCTGGTAATACAATAAAACTAAACCCTAACACACATTTAAAACCAAATAATACTAAACAAGTTCATGCTTATATTCAAAAATATGATGTTGCTTGGTTTGAGCCTAGTACAGTTCTTAGTGTTGGAAAGAATGACAAGTTGGAATTAGGAATACAATTAGCAGATGAGTATAACAATAAAGTATTAAATTTTGTAAACAATTTAAATGGTGATAGTTTAAACCCATTTAACCCTGAAGATGTTGATATATACGCAATTTTTTCTATTCAATATACTGTTTTAGGGAATGTATATAATGTTCAAAAAAGAGTAAATGCTTTTTATTATGAAGAGTATATAAGAAACACTAATAACTGGACAGAGTTATCAACACCTTATAATTTTAGGATTAGGTTTACTCCAACATTCGTTGGGGAATGGGATTGTGAAATACACGTAATAATTAATGGAAATGACATTTTAACAACATCAAATTTTCAATTTGATTGTGTAAATTCAAATAAAAAAGGGTTTATGAAAGTAGGTGTCAATAGAAGATATTTCACTATTGATAACAAAACTTTTTTCCCAGTTGGTAGAAATTTACAAGATATGGATACATTAGATTATTTTAGTCAAACTAACAGTTCTTCACCAGGAGCATGGTCGTCAACGCCTTTACCTGCATATAGGTATTTATTGTATCATGAATTACTAGGTGAATTAAAACTTAAGGGTGGTAATTATTTTAGATTTTTAGTTCAACCATGGATGACTGAAATAGAATTTGAACATTTAAATAATTATAGTGACAGAATGAGTAATGCGTGGGAGTTTGATAGAATTTTAGATGTTTGTAAGGATTTAGACTTAAGAATGCAGTTAAATATGCAAATCCATTTTGCGTTTGAAACACCAAGTGGTTATGCTATGACAAATTGGGATTGGCCAAAAAAAGGTGACCCCTTAAATATACTTTGTGTACCTCCATCTGATTCTGGATATTGCTATAGGAGAGAATTAGGGATAGAAAATGCACTAGATTTTTTAACTAATACAGAAGCAAAAAAATACTACAAATATAGGTTAAGATATATGATTGCAAGATGGGGCTATTCAACAAATATTGCTGCTTTAGAATTAGTTAGCGAAATTAACAGTATTGGAAGTACAGCAGAATTAAAAAAAGTATATAATTATTTTACAAACCCTAATACTGGTATGATAGATAGTACATTTGCTGGTTGTGTAGGCATAGATGGGAGTGGGACACAACCGTATCCAGCAGGTTGGAATCCTAACAATTTACCTTGTATAAGTTGTAACAATATATTCCAATGGCAAACAGAAATGTTTAAATATATTAAAGAAGATTTAGGTCATACA
>CAYQRJ010000290.1:0-3265 GCA_964419855.1 uncultured Crocinitomix sp. | reverse complement strand
TTTATTAAGAATCAATCTAAATAAGTGTTGATATTTGATAAAACATCAATTACCTTTGCATAAAAATTTAGAATGAGTTTTAATGTTGACGCCATACGAGAACAGTTTCCTATTTTAAACCAAAAAATTGGTAAATATCCTTTGGTGTATTTTGACAATGGGGCTACAACACAAAAACCTCAAATGGTTATTGATAGAATTACTAACTATTATACCAACGAAAACGCCAATATACACAGAGGAGTTCATCACCTAAGTCAAGTAGCGACATTAGCTTACGAGCAAGCCAGAGCAACCATTCAAAAACACATTAACGCCAAACATAGTTATGAATGTATTTTCACCAAAGGAACTACAGACAGTATTAATTTGGTGGCACATTCAATAGGTAAATTATTAAAACAGGGAGATGAAATTATTATTTCGGCATTAGAACACCATTCAAACATAGTGCCTTGGCAATTTTTAGTTGAGGAAAAAGGAGTAAAATTAAAGGTAATTCCTATGAATGAGAAAGGAGAATTAGACCTAAAAGTTTATCAGTCTCTGTTATCATCAAAAACTAAATTGGTATCGGTTACTCACGTTTCAAACAGTTTGGGCACCATTAACCCCATTAAAAAAATGATTGATTTAGCACATGAAGTAGGCGCATGGTTTTTAGTAGATGCGGCTCAATCATTACAACATTTTAAAGTAGATGTTCAAGCATTAGGTTGTGATTTTATGGCATTTTCGGGTCACAAAATTTTTGGACCAACAGGTGTAGGGATATTATATGGAAAAGAAGAATTATTAAATACTTTACCACCTTATCAAGGCGGTGGAGATATGATAAAAACTGTAACCTTTGAAAAAACCACCTACAACGATTTGCCACATAAATTTGAAGCGGGTACACCTAATATTGTTGGAGGAATTGCTTTAGGAACAGCTTTTGAATGGTTATCTGAATTAGACATTGAGGCAATACAAAATTATGAAAAAGACCTGTTGAATTATGCAACCACTGAACTCAAAAAAATTGACAACGTAACTATTTACGGACAGACTAAAAATAAAAGCTCGGTGATTTCTTTTTTAATTGATGGACTACATCCTTATGATATTGGAACACTACTTAATCAGCAAGGGGTAGCCGTTAGAACAGGACACCATTGTACACAACCAATTATGGATTTTTATGGTATTCCTGGTACTATAAGGGCATCATTTAGTTTATATAATACCAAAAAGGAAGTAGATATTTTTATTAATGCTTTGAAAAAAGCCATTACAATGCTAAGTTAAAATGACAATTAAAGAAAAAGAACAAGATATTATTGATGATTTTTCCGTTTATGACGATTGGATGGAAAAGTACGAATATATTATTGAATTAGGTAAAGATTTGCCTCAAATAAAAGAAGAGTATAAAACAAATGAAAACATTATAAAAGGGTGTCAATCTCAAGTGTGGTTACACGCCGAAAAAAAAGATGACAAAATATATTATACAGCTGATGCTGATGCCATTATAGCCAAAGGAATAATAGCATTATTGGTTCAGGTATTGAACGGAGAAACACCCGACACCATTTTAAATGCAAAACTTGATTTTATAAAAGAAATAGGTTTACAAGAACACTTATCGCCTACCCGTTCTAATGGTTTAGTGGCTATGATTAAACAAATGAAAATGTATGCTTTGGCATTAAGAAACAAATAAATTAACATTATGATTTCATTAAATGACGAGAGTGTAAAAGAATTAGAGGAGAAAATAATAGCTTCATTAAAAGAAATTTATGATCCAGAAATACCTGTAGATATTTTTGAATTAGGTTTAATTTATGAAGTAAAAATAAAAGAAGATGGAGAGGTAGAAATTGAAATGACCTTAACCTCTCCCAATTGTCCAGTTGCCGAAAGTTTACCTGTTGACGTGAAAAACAAAATAGAACTTTTAGATGAAGTAAAAGAATGTAAAGTAAACATTGTTTTTGACCCACCGTGGGATAAAGATATGATGAGTGAAGAAGCCCAACTTGAGTTAGGATTTTTATAAGTACTAAAATTAATAAACTTTGCTCAATTCACCCATTTATATTGTATCATTTGGTTCAATATCTCCTTTAGGAACAAATGCTAAGGAGATATGGACATCTTATTTAGATAAAAAAACAGACTTTACTAAAACCCCTTTGTTAAGTGCAGATTTAAACCAAAAACAAACTGAAGAATTAGAGGTTTTAAAAAGTGAAAACCCTAAATATAAAACGCTTGATAAATCTGTTTTAATGGCTATTTTATCAAGCCGAAAAGCTTTTAAACAAAGTGGGTGGAATAATTCAAATCAAATAGGAATAAACATTGGCTCATCAAGAGGTGCCACCCATTTAACCGAAAAATACTTAGCTGATTTTTTAAATCAAAAAAAACTTTCTCCTTTAAGTTCGCCCACTACTACATTAGGCAACTTATCAACTTGGGTGGCACAAGATTTACAAGTGCAAGGACCAACCATCAGCCATTCTATTACTTGCTCTACCGCCTTACATTCTGTTTTAAACGCTATTGCTTGGATTAACTCAGGGATGAGTGAAAAGTTTATAGTTGGAGGGACAGAAGCCGCTAACACCTCTTTTACAGTGGCTCAAATGCAGAGTTTAAAAATCTATTCTGATTTAGTTGATAATAAATACCCTTGCCAATCATTAAATTTTAATAAAGAAAAAAACACCATGGTTTTAGGTGAGGGTGCAGCCGTTTTTTGCTTAGAAAAAAATAACAATCCTTTAGGATTAGCCATTAAATCAGTTGGATATGCCACAGAGGAGATTAAACACAATGCCTCTATAAGTGATTTTGGTTTGTGCTTTCAATCCTCCATGAAACAAGCCTTAAACGGGTTTAATTTAAGTGATATTGATAGTATTGTTATGCACGCTCCTGGCACCATTAAAGGCGATTTATCAGAGTTAAACGCTATAAAACAAGTGTTTGGAAAAGAATTACCTGCTCTGACCTCAAATAAATGGAAAATTGGGCATACTTTAGGTGCATCTGGGGCTTTAAGTTTAGAATTTGCCTTATTAATGCTACAACATCAACAATTAATTGAGAGTCCTTTCTACAACAACCCAAACCCACCTACAACCATTAAAAATATTTTAGTTAATGCCGTTGGATTTGGAGGAAATGCTGTTAGCTTGGTGGTTGGTAAAATTTAATAAAACATCATTTCGTTTAAACCCATATTAAAATAAAAAGTAGTAGGTTTATA
>CAYQRJ010000289.1:0-3279 GCA_964419855.1 uncultured Crocinitomix sp. | reverse complement strand
CAAATTAATTTGGTAATGAACTAACCGCAAAAATTCATGGAATTAGCTTTGTTTACAAATATAGCAGATGAATAAAGATAAATAATTACTTTAATAAATTGATCTACAATATTTTAAATAAAAAACAATAATGTAGTGGTGAATTTTGCGGGCTAATTGCATTAGGGATAGGAGCAATTGTTTGAGCTCTTTTTTATGGCAATTAACATTAATTGCCATAAAAAAAGCGAGTGCGGATAGCCCGACTCTACCCAATAAATTGGGGAGAGGAATGCCCTAAAAATAAGTGCCTTTATAAACTGTTAAATATACAAACTACCTCAATGTTGTAATATCTTCAATACCCATTACTCTTTCTACGGTAAAACCTTCAGCATATTTGGCATTAATTTCTCTGCCAAAATTTTTCCATCTGCCTTTTAAAAAGTCAAAAAAATCTTCACCTGAAATGGGGGTTTTTACGTCTGATAATTCAGGATTAAAAAATTGTGTTTTGTAAGCTTTTAAAGCATCAATTTTACGGTCAACATATTGAGTGATATCCACAACAAAATCAGGTTTAATGTAGCGGTCTTGTATGTAATGATAAACGGCTTTTGGACGCCATTTTTCTTGTAGTTGATTGTTGTATTCAGTTTCAATTTTAAGTAATCCAGACAAAAAACAGGCTTCACTCACTAATTGAGATGCTCTGCCATGGTCGGGGTGGCGGTCAGAAACAGCATTACACAATACAATTTCTGGTTTAAAATGACGTATTTGTTCAATAATTTTTAATTTGTTTTGTTGGTTGATTTCAAAAAAACCATCTAACATTTTTAGGTTATTTCTGTATTTAACACCCATTATTTTAGATGCATTTTCAGCCTCTTCAAACCTACTTTTAATGGTTCCTCTAGAGCCTAACTCCCCTTGTGTTAAATCTACAATAGCCACAGTTTTACCCATATCAATGTGTTTCATTAATGTGCCAGATGCCGAGATTTCTATATCGTCAGGATGAGCGGCAAATGCTAAAATATCTACTTTCATAAAAAAGTTATTTTGTTCTACAAAATTACTGATTTAAAATCACATTTTTACATTGTGTCAAAAAAACTGTCTATCTGACAAAATAAAGTTCTATTTTTGCAAACGCTGACACTTTGGCAACAAATTACAATTGGCAATGCTTTTGCTAACAAGCAAATGAATTAACTGATAAAATTTAATAGATATGTCAGAAAAAGAAATAAATAAAGAGGAAGAATTAAAAGAACAAGCAGAGGTGAATGAAAACACATCTGATTCCATAGAAGATAAAGAGATGAGTAAAGAAGAAAATAATGAAACTAAAGAACCGACTTTAGAAGAAAAATATAATGAATTAAATGACAAATATTTAAGATTATATTCAGATTTTGATAATTATAGAAAAAGAACCATTAAAGAAAAAGCAGACATTATTAGCTCGGCAAGTGCTGATTTGATGGGAGATTTATTAACCGTTTTAGACGACTTTGAACGCGCCATTGAAAACAATGAAAAAACAGATGATATTGAAGTGGTTAAAGAAGGGTTTAAGCTAATACATGATAAATTTGCTAATATTCTTAAAAATAAAGGTTTAGAACACGTTGATGTTCACGGTCATACTTTTGACCCAGAAATACATGAAGCCATTACTAAAATACCTGCTCAAACTGATGAGGACAAAGGCAAAATTATGGATTGTGTAGAAAAAGGGTATAACTTAAAAGGAAAACCTTTAAGATTTCCTAAAGTTGTAGTTGGTCATTAAAACAGAAATTTTCTTAAATGAGTACAAAAAGAGATTACTACGAGATACTTGGTGTTGAAAGAAATGCAACCGTTCAAGTTATAAAAAAAGCCTACAGAAAAATAGCTTTAAAATATCATCCTGATAAAAACCCAGACGATAAAGTAGCTGAAGATAAATTTAAAGAAGCAGCTGAAGCGTATGAGGTGTTGAGCAATGAAGAAAAAAGGTCTCGCTACGACCGTTTTGGACACCAAGGTGTTGGTAGTGCCGCTGGAGGTGGCTTTGGTGGTGGCGGAATGAATATGGATGATATTTTTAGTCATTTTGGTGATATTTTTGGCGGTCATTTTGGCGGTGGGCAAAGTAGAGGTAGAGGTACAAGAGTAATTAGAGGTACTGATTTAAGAATAAAGGTTAAATTAACCCTTAAAGACATTGCTAATGGCGTTACCAAAAAAATAAAAGTTAACAAATTAGTTAATGCAGAAGGCGTAACTTTTACCGATTGTAAAACTTGCCACGGACAAGGTAGAGTTACTAGGGTAATGCAAACCATGCTTGGTGCAATGCAAACTCAAACTACTTGCCCAACGTGCCAAGGTGCAGGTAAGTTTATAGATAAAAAACCTTCTGGTGCTGACGCTCAAGGATTAATTAGAAAAGAAGTAATTGAAACCATTGAAATTCCTGCTGGAGTAGAAGATGGTATGCAACTTCAGCTTTCAGGTAAAGGTAATGCTGGTCCTTTTAATGGAATACCTGGAGATTTGTTAGTGGTAATTGAAGAGATTCAAGATGACCACTTAATGCGTGAAGGACAAAATTTACATTATGAAGCGTATGTTAACTTTGTTGATGCTGCATTAGGTGCAGAGATTATTGTCCCTTTAATTGAAGGTAAAGCAAAAGTTAAAATTGAGCCTGGTACACAATCAGGTAAAATGTTAAGATTAAAAGGTAAAGGTTTCCCTCATGTACGTGGTTATGGTAAAGGAGATTTATTAGTTCATATTAATGTTTGGACACCAAAAAAACTATCTAAAGAGGAAAAATCTTTGCTTGAAAAGTTAAGATCATCTGACAATTTTATACCGCAACCTACTAAAAAAGAAAGGGGTGGCTTTTTTCAAAAAGTAAAAGATTTGTTTAGTTAACCGTAAAAATTCATGGAATTAGATTTGTTTAGATGCAAAATTTTATGAAATACAGCAGATGAATAAAGATAATTTTAATGGATTAATTTACTATATTTTAACTAAAAAACAATAATATAGTGGTGAATTTTGCGGGTTAATTTTTATCTCTCAACAGGCAAATCTTTTCTACTCCCCCACTCGCTCCACGAGCCATCATAAATAGAAAATTGATTTAATCCAATTTGCGAGCCTGCCAAAGCCAAAATACAGGCTGTTATTCCTGACCCACAACTGTATATTATAGGTTTATCTCCTATAGATATTTTATTAAATTTTTGTTTTAATTCAGCCACATCAAGCAATTTATTTTGCTTGGTTAAT
>CAYQRJ010000288.1:0-3284 GCA_964419855.1 uncultured Crocinitomix sp. | reverse complement strand
TTAATTTTATCTAATGGCCAGCCACCATCTTCCATAGCGTGCATAAAATCTTCACCATAGTCAATGATACCAGATTCTAACATCTCTCTCAACAAATCATTACCCTCTCTGGTTCTTTCTCCTACACCAGCAAATACAGATAATCCAGAATACGCTTTGGCAATATTGTTAATTAACTCCTGAATTAATACAGTTTTACCTACTCCTGCACCACCAAATAATCCAATTTTACCACCTTTTGCATAAGGCTCAATTAAATCAATCACCTTAATTCCTGTAAATAAAACTTCTGTTGCAGTAGATAATTCTTCAAACTTTGGTGCTTCTCTATGAATTGATGCACCACCTGTTTTATCTAAATTACCTAATCCGTCAATGGCATCACCAGTAACATTAAATAATCTACCTTTAATCCCTTCACCAATAGGCATTAAAATAGGAGACCCAGTTGAAATCACTTCCATTCCTCTTGTAAATCCATCAGAAGAATCCATGGCTATAGCACGAACGGTATCATCACCAACGTGTTTTTGTACTTCTAATACTACAACTGTTCCGTCTGCTTTAACTACATTTAAAGCATCTAATATTTTAGGGAGTTCAGACTCCTTCTCAAACATCACATCCACAACAGGACCAATAACTTGAGAGATTTTACCTTTTACGTTAGACATTATTTTATTTTTAATGTGTTTTTAAATTCGGGTGCAAAAATAATGCTTTTTATTCTTTTACAACAATTCTTTCGTGTTTTTTTATCTAACTTTGTCAACAAAATTTATTTTTTGTGAACATTTACACTGATTTATCTGAAATTGACAATATTAAAAACCCAGTTTTAACTATTGGGACCTATGATGGAGTGCATTTAGGACATCAAAAAATTTTGGAATTTTTAAAACAAAAAGCAAAAGCTATTAAAGGTGAATCAGTAGTGTTTACATTTTATCCTCACCCAAGAATGGTTTTACACCCCAACGATCATCATTTAGAATTGTTGCAAACCATTGATGAACGAATAGATAAACTTTCAAAAATAGGAATAGACCATTTAATTGTTTTTCCGTTCAGTAAAGAATTTTCGAGATTAAGTGCTCTTGAATTTGTTAGAGATGTTTTAGTAAATCAAATTAATATCCACACATTAGTAGTTGGATACGACCATCAGTTTGGAAGAAATAGAGAGGGTACAAAAGATGTATTAAAAGAATTAGCACCTGTATATAACTTTAATGTGGTTGAAATTCCTGCCTTTTTAAAAGATGAGGTTAAAATTAGTTCTACCAAAATAAGAAAAGCCCTTAAAGTAGGAAAAGTTGATGTAGCAAAAACTTATTTAGGTGAATATTATTCTATTCAAGGAGTAGTAGTTCAAGGCGATAAAATTGGGTCAACTATAGATTTTCCAACTGCCAATATTTTTGTAAAAGAAGATTACAAATTAATTCCTGCCAATGGTGTGTATGCCGTTAAAGTTTTTATAAATGATTGCGAATTTTCGGGGATGCTAAACATAGGAGAACGACCAACTATAAGTGAGTCAGGTGAAAAACGTATTGAAGTGCATATTTTTGATTTTAATAAAGATATTTATCAACAAAAAATTAAGGTTGATTTTGTTAAAATGATAAGAAAAGAAAAAACTTTTGCTAACTTAGAGGAGTTAAAACAACAATTACAAATTGATGAAAATAAATGTCGTACTATTTTGGATGCTCATACTTTGTCTGCCAATAAAAAGTGTTAGTCAAACCAATCAATTGTTTGAATCTATAGCAGAAACTAAATCTGTTCCACCTGATTCTGTTTACAGGTTAGATTTATCTAAACAAAAGTTAGAACAAATTCCTAAAGAGGTATTTAAGTTTAAAAATTTAAGAGAATTATACCTTAATAAAAATAAGTTAACAACTTTACCTCATCAATTTATTAAATTTAAACATTTGGAGGTGTTAGATTTATCTAAAAATAAATTCACTGTTTTTCCTACTCAATTGTGTAGCATTAGTTCATTAAAACAATTGTTTTTGGGCAGAAATAATATCCAACACATCCCCGAATGTATTGGACAAATAGAAAATTTAGAGATTTTAGATTTATGGTTAAATCCTATAGATGGATTACCTCAATCCATTTCAAAATTAAAAAAATTAAAAGTTATTGATTTAAGAGGGGTTAATTTCAGTTCAACAACGCAAGCGGTTATTCAAGCCTTAATTCCATGGGCAAAAATTGAATTTGACAAAGGTTGTGATTGTGCTAGGTAAAAGTCATATAAATAATTGATAATAATCAATTTAGTTTCGAGCGTAAAAGTTTTTATAAATCAATTTAAGCGTTAACTTTGTAAAAAAAATAAAATTATGAAAAAAGCAATGTTAATGTTAGTTGGAGGGGTTTTATTGTTAGCAACTCCATCTTGTAAAAAAGGAGAAAATGACCCTTTTTTAAGTTTAAAGTCAAGAAAAGCAAGGTTAGCTGGAGGTTATGTTGTTTCTAAAATGGAAAGCATAGAAAAAATTAACGGAGAAAATTATGAAACCGTAACAACAATAACTTTTGATGGTGAAACAGTTTTTGAAAAAATTGACAATTCTGGAGGACAATCACCTGAATCTTATACTTACCCCGTAACAAGTGCAGAGTGGGTGTTTAAAAAAGACGGAACATGGGAAATGGCTTGGATTTATGTAAAAACTGTAATTGTAGAAGATGATTATTATAAAACAACAACCATTACAAATTATAACCAAACTCAATCGGGTACTTGGTCTTTTATAGGTAAGCTTAAAAAACAATATAAAAATAAAGAAAGAGTACAGTTGTCTATATTAAAAGAAGATATTATAAAATCAGATGATGTAACCTCTTTAGATAAAATATCTAACACTACTACCTCTTCTAAAACACAAGATAATAATAATGCTACTTATGCAAACGGTGAAAATGTATTAATTTACGATATTGATATGCTAAAGAACAAAGAGATGGTGTTTAAATTATCAAATGAACAAAATTTCACAAGCCATTATGATGATGGGTTTTCTACTCCTTATGACTACATAGAAAATACACTATTAGAAAAAACAATAACTTTAAAGCAAATAAAAAAAGTAAAATAATTCCAACCTTTTTATTTTATTTACGTATCTTTGTTTATTAAATATTATTAAAAAAATAAAAATTATGAAAAAAACAATGTTAATGTTAGTAGGAGGAGCTTTATTGTTAGCTACTCCAGCATGTAAAAAAGGAGCTAATGACCCTGCTTTAAGTTTAAAATC
>CAYQRJ010000287.1:0-3300 GCA_964419855.1 uncultured Crocinitomix sp. | reverse complement strand
ATTGGTGTAGTACATAATAATAAAAACTACACTAATAATTAAGGCAAATGCAGTACCTAAAACAGAGTAGGGGATATCTTTTACAAAGTAATAATTAACCACTGGCGCCAAAATGGCATAACCTACATATAAATTAAAGCCTGCTTTTTTTAGGTTAAACATTAAATAAACAGCAAAAATACCTAATCCACCAAGTATTAAACTAGATAGATAAATGGGGTAAAAATTCTCTAAAACAACATATAATTGTTTAATAGAGGCGTCTAACACGCCATATAAGAGTTCATTGTCAGCTAATTCTAATTGGTTTTCGGCGTCAATAATTTGATTTTGTACTCCTTCTTTACCATTAATTAAGCTAAATAAAGAGGTAATAAATGTACCACCAGAGGCTATCCAAGATAAAATACAAAGCACTGTTAAAAATGTACCTCTACGTTCTTTAATTGAAAGAGTTGAGTTGTCTTCTTCTAATGTATTAAAATTTTGTTCTTCCATTATACTAAGTTTTCTATAAATTTAATTGATTTAATAATTTCGGGGTGCATATATTTATCATTTTCAATTACCGGCACCACTTTACGGTAATCAGCAAGTATTTTTTCAATGGTTTCAGATGATTTTAATGGGCGTCTAAACTCAATGGCTTGGCTAGCATTAAACAATTCTATGGCTAATATTTTTTTTAAGTTTTCAATAATTTTAAAGCATTTTGTAGCGGCATTGGCACCCATGCTCACGTGGTCTTCTTGTCCGTTAGATGATTCTATAGAATCTACACTAGCAGGCGTTGCCAACTGTTTGTTTTGACTAACAACAGAAGCGGCTGCATACTGTGGAATCATAAATCCAGAGTTTAATCCTGGATTTTTAACTAAAAAAGCAGGTAGTTCTCTGTTTCCACCAATTAATTGATAAGTTCGTCTTTCAGATATGCTACCTAATTCTGCTAAGGCAATTCCTAAATAATCGGCAGCTAAAGCCAAGGGCTGACCATGAAAATTTCCTGCTGATACAATTTCATCTTGATCAGGAAAAATAGTAGGGTTATCTGTAACAGCATTAATTTCTCTTTCAACAATGTCTTTAACAAATGCAATGGTGTCTTTTGTTGCTCCGTGTACTTGAGGAATACATCTAAAAGAGTAGGGGTCTTGCACGTGTTTTTTTTCTTGAGCAATCATTTCGCTACCTTTTAAAACATTTCTAAACATTTCGGCTGTTACAATCTGCCCAATTTGATTTCTGATTAAATTAACATTTTCTTTAAATGGGTTAAGGCGTCCATCAAATCCTTCAAGCGATATAGCACCAATTAAATCGGCTGTAAACGATAGCTTTTCGGCTTGAATACAATTCCATACCCCATAAGCACTCATAAACTGTGTTCCATTAAGCAAAGCTAAACCTTCTTTTGATTTTAATTTTATGGGTTGCCAACCCATAGCATTTAACATTTCTGACGACTGAACTTTTTTACCCTTAAAATATACTTCACCCTTTCCAATTAATGGTAAAGCCAAATGTGCCAAAGGAGCTAAATCGCCAGAAGCTCCTAAAGATCCTTGCTGATATACAACAGGAATAATATCGTGATTGTAAAAATCAACTAAGCGTTCAACCGTTTGTAATTGTACCCCAGAATGTCCGTAAGACAATCCTTGGACTTTTAATAATATCATTAATTTGACAATAGATTGAGGCACTTCTTCTCCAATTCCGCAGGCGTGAGAGATCACTAAATTGTGTTGCAATTGGCTTAAATCATCATCTGAAATAACTGTATTACACAAAGACCCAAAACCTGTATTTATTCCATAATGAACTTGTTTTGTGATGTGTTCATTGTCTAAATAGTTTCTGCATTTAGTTATTTTTTGTTTAGCTTCATCTGATAAGTTGAGTTGATATTGGTTATCAATAATATTTTTAATGTCTTGTAGCGTTAAATTTTTAGAGCTAATGTGATGTGTTTCCATTTTTTTGCGATATGTCTGTTTTATTTAATACCAGCAGCTTTTAAGCATTTTCTTACTTTTCTTTTATGTCTTGCTCTTTCGTCTGGCGTAGTGTTAGGAGCAGATATTAATTCTTTACAATGCTTGTCTATCTCTTCCATTCTAGTAAAAGCAGCATCAAATTCTTCATCCGATAAAGCATCAGCATTTTTAAATACTTTGTCTATAGAATCATTTTTAACAACACAATCGCAAAAATCCCATTGTTTACCAAATTTTTTCTCAATTTCTTTTTCCACTTCTTCTGCTTCATCTACATAACCACCTTTTTGTAAGGAGTCAGGTAAAACTGATGTGGTGTCAATTTCAATAGATGTAGTATCAATTTCTGCAACAATTGTAGTGTCAATATCATTATCAGATTCATTTTCGGGTGCAGAATTGCAAGATAAAACGAAAAAAAGGCTCAATAAACTTAAAAAAGACAAGTATTTCATAATTTTAACATTAATTTAATTGCAAGTATAAGAAAAAAATTGTAATTTTAAAAGGTATGCTTTTTGCTATTACAAAAAGTACATAAAAATTTTAATTATGAAAGCATTAATTTTATTGGCGATATTAATTTTAAACTACACAGTTTTTTCTCAAACCGCCGACACATTAAAAACAGTTTTAGGTAAAGAGGTAGCTGTTGTTGATCAACAATTTTTAAATCAATACAGATACTACAAACCCATTGTTGTTAAAGTGTATCCTTACGCTTTATATGCAGCTGATTTATTAGATAAAATGAACAATGATTTAGAATCTATTGAAAGAAGAAGAAAACGAAATAAATTTCTAAAACAATCTTACAAAACATTAAAAACAGATTTTAAATATGTGTTGTTGGATATGTATATATCAGAAGGAAAAGTACTGATGAAACTCATCTCTAGAGAAACTGGAATGACTGTTTATGAAATTATAAAAAAATATAAAGGCAGAAAAGATGCTGCCATGTTTAATTTAATGGGTAAAATGTATGAACAAAATATTAAAGAGACTTATAATCCAAGAAAAGAATACGTTTTAGAAGCCATTTTAAGAGATATTCAATCGGGTGAAATTAAATTTGACAATAAGGTTGAAACCTTTCATAAAGAAGAATATAAAGCTAAGAAAAAGAAAACCAAAGATTACATTAAGAAAAACAGAAAAAAGAACCGTCAACGTAAAAAAGCCAAACGTCAACGTAAAAAAGAAACTAAGTATTTTAAGCCTGTTTAATAGTTAAGTGGAAGATTTCAAATACCCTATAATTCCCAAAATTAAAACCAAAAAGAAAAAAATCAGCAAC
>CAYQRJ010000286.1:0-3329 GCA_964419855.1 uncultured Crocinitomix sp. | reverse complement strand
CTGACCATTTGTATAATGCGACCACATAAGATGATTGTCCTTTACTTTTGAAAGTGAACATAATCGTAATTCTCCTTTTTCCTCTAATAATTTATTTCTTATGTCTCTGTTCAATTCTCCTGTGTGGTAGTAATATTGACCTTCCATAGGGTCGTTTAAGTCCTTATATTTTGCAGCATAAAGACGATTTTTTAATATAATATCAACAAAATTTCTAAAATTGTCTAAACTGCGATATTTATATAAAATTTCTGTCATTGTTTTTTGTTACTATTTTCAGTGTCGTCATTCTTATTGCCACTAACATCTAAATAATGGTATTACCTTTATATCTCTTATAGCAAATATAACAAATTATTTTTTAAAAATTCTTGTTTTATGTAAAAAAAAGATGTATTGATGAATTTTATGACTAATATTCCTTTTTTAAACTATCTAAAAAATGGGTAATGGTTTGATAAGCAAATTTTAGTTCGTCAGTTGTAATGCAGTAGGGTGGGTTCATAAAAATAACATTCCCTAAAGGTCTAATTAATAGTCCTTTTTTTGTAAAATAATTGTATGCTTTATCTTTAATATTAGAGAAATAAGAGCTTTTATTTTCGTCACCCACTTCAAGAGCTATAATTGTTCCAGTTTGTCTAACCTTAGTTACTAATGGATGATTTTTAATTTGATTTAAAAACAATTGATGTTGCTCAATCATGTTTTTAATATTGTTTTTGACCTCTTTTTTTTCTAATAAATCTAAATTAGCACAAACGGCTGCACAACTGATAGGGTTAGCAGTAAAAGAATGACCATGTAATAAAGCTTTGCTTGTATCGTCTGATAAAAAAGCATTAAAAATTGATTGAGTGGCTACTGTAAATCCAATGGGTAAAACTCCTCCTGTAATTCCTTTAGACAAGCAAACAATATCTGGTGTTTCCTTAATTTGGTTAATAGCAAATAGAGTGCCTGTTCTATAAAAACCAGTCATTACCTCATCAGCTATACACAACACATTTTTAGATTTGGCAATTTGTATTAATTGATTTAATATATGGGAGTCATACATTCTCATTCCAGATGCTCCTTGAACTAAAGGTTCAAAAATAAACCCTGCTACCTCATCCGTATCAACTAATGCTTGCATTTTTGATAAAACTTCTTGTTTATTTTGTTGAGTTGGAAATGGAATGAAATCTACCTCAAAAAATAAATGTTCAAAAGGGCGGTTAAAATATCCCCTTTGACTCACACTCATAGACCCAAAAGTGTCGCCATGATAACTCCCCTCTATAGCTATAAATCTTTTTTTTTGTGAGCCTTTATTGTACCAGTACTGGAAAACCATTTTTAATGCCACCTCTACAGCAGTTGAGCCATTGTCGCTAAAAAAAACCTTGGTTAAAGCAGGCGGTAAAAGGTTAGCAATTCTTTCGGCAGCTTGTACGGCTTTAGGGTGAGTTACACCTGCAAACACGCTGTGATCTAAGGTTAAAAATTGCTCATTTATTTTGTTAGCAATATAAGTGTTGCCATGTCCATGAATAATGGTCCACCAAGACGAGTTAGCATCTAAATACTTTTTTTCTTTATCGTCAAACACCCACGCCCCTTTTCCTTTAACAATTCCTATAGGTGATTGAGCCGTTTTGGCTTGAGTAAATGGATGCCAAACATATTGACGGTCTTTTTCAATTAAATTCATTTTACTTTAATAAATAATAAATCACTACAAAAACGGATATTGAAAACAAGAGTGCACTTAAAGCTATTTTCTTTAATTCAGGGTCAAACTCTTGGTTGTTTTTAATTTTAGATACTTTTAATAGATGTGGGATATGTATTGCAGACACTAATATTAAAGGTAGTAAAATCATAAAGTCTTGTTTTAAATTAAACTGTTTAAAACAAAAAATAATATACGCCAAATACGCCCAAAAGAACAGTGAGTATTGGTACTTTTTTGCATTTTCAATTCCAATTTTAACAGGTAGAGTAATTTTATTCACAGCTTTGTCATTATCAATATCTCGCATATTATTAAGGTTAAGTACTGCCACGCTAAAGGCTCCCATTGTTATGGCTGGTAATAACATTATCCAATTAAATTGTTGGCTTAATAAAAAATAAGTTCCTAAAACGGCAACCAATCCAAAAAATATAAATACAAACACATCTCCTTTGGCTGAATAACCGTAAGGATTTTTACCTACTGTGTATTTAATGGCGGCTATAATGGCTAATAAGCCAAGTGTAAAAAACACTATAAAGTTATAATTAAAGTTGCCACTAAAAGACACATAAAGCAAATAAAAACCAACTAATAATGACAAAGTGGCCGTTATAATAATTGCCGTTTTCATTTGTTTTAAAGATATTTCACCCGATTGAATAGCTCTAGTTGGTCCTATTCTGTTTTGGTTATCTGTTCCTTTTTGAGCGTCACCATAATCGTTAGCCAAATTAGATAAAATTTGCAATAATAATGTGGTTAAAAGTATTAATCCTAAAATTTTGTAATTTACAGAGTGATTAATTAAAACCAAAGCTGCTCCTAAAATAATGGCACTAAAAGACAAAGGCAAAGTTCTTAACCTAAAAGCTTTTATCCACGCTTTAAATTTATTCATTATAAAATAAAAGTTAACTTAAAAAAATGACATAAATTCAGACCAAGTCATTTCATAGGTGTAATCTAATTTAATTTTTTTAGTAATACCTAATAACCCAGCTTTTAAAAAACCATTCAAATTAAAATCAACTTGACCATTTGTTAGCATTGACCAAATAGAGCCAAAACCTGACTTTATAAATTTAGATGCCTCTGCTGATAACACAAAATGATATTTACCTTTTGTTTTTTTTCTTATTTTAAGTTTTTCGGGTATGTAAACCGTTCCACAATCATGCCCCGCAATGGTTAAATCTAAGTGAGAAGGTTTAATAATTACACTATACCAATTAGGATTATCAATTACATAATCAAAAGAAATTGAATACATATCACCTTGGGTAACTTCAAAATTTTCCATTGATAAAAATTGAATGTCTTTATACCAAAAAGAAGCATTAACATTTAAAGTTGATACTAATAAAGAAAGTGTAAATAATAGCTTTTTCATAATAAATGATTTGTTGTAAAATTACAAAATTAGGATTATTTTTAGGGATATTATTAAATTATTCGCAAAAATTCATGGAATTAGCTTTGTTTAGATGTGAAATTTCAAACTCCCTCAAATTTGGGTGTCATCAAAATGAATAATAAGTGCCATAATAATTTGATTTACTGTGTTTTTATTAAAAAACAATAGTATAGTGGTGAATTTTGTGGATTA
>CAYQRJ010000285.1:0-3349 GCA_964419855.1 uncultured Crocinitomix sp. | reverse complement strand
GGATTTTAAAATTTCGCATCTAAACAAAGCTAATTCCATGAATTTTTGCGGTTAGTGAGTTGCTTTTAATAACAAAAAAACCAACTTTAAAAAAGTTGGTTTTTTGTACTCGAGATGGGACTTGAACCCATACGCCCCAAAGAGCACAAGATTTTAAGTCTTGCGTGTCTACCAATTCCACCACTCGAGCATTATTTTTGTGATGTTTACATTAATTTTGAGCGGGAAACGGGACTCGAACCCGCGGCCCCGACCTTGGCAAGGTCGTGCTCTACCAGCTGAGCTATTCTCGCTTATCCCTATTAAAAGAACGTTTTCTTTCGGGGTGCAAATATATAGGCATTATTTTAAATAGCCAAACATTTTATTAATTTATTTTTATTTTTTTTTGAACGCTACAATTTATAGTCTCAATGATGCTGTTTTAAAAGATAGAGACCGTTCAAATTATGGCTTTTTCTAAAGAAAAAAGCAACTTGAAATTCCCTTTGAGTTAATGTTAGAATTAAAAAATCCTACAACTCAATATAGCGGTGTCATCAACATAGTTTTTAGAGCCCCGCCATTCATCTAATTTACCAAAAATTATGGCATTAATATCATCCATAGATAAAGGGTAGAATTGTTTAATGGTTTTAATTAATCTGTCGGTTTCAAACTGTTCGTTTTCTTCATTCTCAAGCTCAACAACACCATCTGTGTAGAGTAATAATGTTGTGTTAGGTTCAATGTCAATTTCTTCTTGTTCTAAAAAAGGAATTTCCTCTAACATACCTAATCCAATACTGCCTTTATTAAGATATTTGGTTTCTTTTTTATTAATTAAAATAGGCCAATTATGACCTGCATTAATGTATTTTAATTTGCGTGTTTTGGCGTTATATTTGGCAATAAAAAAAGTGATAAATTTTTCGCCATTGGCATTGTTAAAAACTGTTGTGTTAAGTTCGTTAATTAAGTAATCTAATTCAAAGTTTTGGTAGGTTAACAATGTTCTAATGGTGGCTTGAAAATTAGCCATTAACATTGCAGCTGGCACGCCTTTTCCACTAACATCAGCTATGCAAACAATAAATTCGTTTTTATTTAATTGAATATAATCATAATAATCGCCACTTACTTTGTGATGAGGAATATATTTAGCAGCAATATCTAACTTAGAATTATTTGGAAGATTTGAAGGAAACAGTAGTTTTTGCATTTCAGATGCCACTTCTAATTCTTTTCTAAACACCTCTTGTTTTACGTTTTCTTTGGCTAATCGTTTATTTTCAATAGCAACAATAATAATATTAGTTAAGGTTTGTATAAAGTTTAAATTGGCTAAAGGGTTTTTTTCAGAGTTGGTGTTTAAGCCTCCAATAATTAAAAATGCCAAGTACTCGCCTTTGTGTTGAACAGGAATAATGACATCAAACTTATTTAAGGTGTGGTTATATGAAGATTCAATAACGGTAATTTCTTTAAATCTTAAAATATCTTCTTCAACATTAATATTCTTCACTTTACCTTTAATTCCTTCTTTTTGTAAGATATTCCACGATTTTTGTTTATTGAACAATAAAAACTTTTTAATGCCTAATTGTTCTTTAAGCACATAGTTGTAAATTGATAAAATTTCAGAAACGGTTTTATTAGAGTTGATAGATGTAGTAATTTCAAGCAAAGAATTAAGTTTAAAATCTTTTGACTTTAATTTGTTTTCTAAATCAACCAATATTTTTTCTGAAACGTAGGTCATAAACTTTCTAAAAATGAAGGTAATTTTCTAAGTGCAGCTAATTCTTTAAGAGCTTTTCGGGCGTCAGTGCAAGGAGAACCAAAATAAGTACCATTAGCAGCTAAACTTTTTCCAACACCAGATTGGGCGTGTACAGTAACATTGTCTTCTATTATTACATCAGAGGTAACACCTACTTGTCCCCAAAGGGTCACGTTGTTTTTAATAATAACACATCCAGCTACGCCAACATTAGCCGCAAATAAACAATTTTCTCCCACCACGGTATCATGTCCTATTTGCACTTGGTTGTCAATTTTAGTTCCTTTACCAATAATGGTGTCGCCTGTAACACCTCTGTCAATGGTTACCAATGCTCCTACTTCTACGTTGTCTTTTAAAATGGTTCTGCCACAGCTTAACAAACGGTCGTAACCCTCTGGCTTTTTTTTGTAGTAAAATGCTGAATGACCAATAACTGAATTGGCTCCAATAATGACATTGTCGCCAATAATGGTGTAATCGTTTAATACTACCCCAGCAAAAATAATTGAATTTTTTCCAATTGTAACGTGATTTCCAATAGTAACATTAGGGTAAATAATAGCGGTGCTATCTATGTTTACATCATCTCCTCTGTCGGTTTTAATAGGATTAAAATCTCTAAAATGTTTGGTGATTTTGTTAAAATCGTCAAAAGGTTGTTCAGAAATAATAATGGCTTTGCCTTTTGGAATGTCATCAACTGCTTTGTTGATAATAATAACATCAGCTGCTGAATTTAAAGCTTTTTTATAGTACTTAGGATGGTCAACAAAAACAATATCACCAGGTTCTACTTTGTGAATTTCGTTGATACCTGTAATTTTAACATTTTCATTCCCTTTGTATTCACAATCAATCAGTTGTGTTATTTGCTGTATTGATAAAGGTTGTTCAAATTTCATTTTAATCAGTTTCAACTTATAAAAATACAATGTTTATTAGTTGAAATTTGACTAAAAATAAATATTTATTAATACTGTAATGTTAATGAATGTCCGTAATTAGGTCTATAATCAAGATGTTTTTATGATTTAATAGATGTAATTCTATCTTTAGGCGTTACAATAATACCAAGAATTAAAAATAAAATAGAAATGATGGTGGTGCCAATTAAATATGGTCTTAAAGTATAAGTGTTAAGTTTAAAAAAGAAAACAGAAGCTAAAAACAAGTTGCTAATTAAAATAATAGCAAAAGCTATTTTTAATAAAAATGAGTGGTTTTCTTTTGCCCATCCTAAAATATTTAACTGGATAATTAATAAATAAATAACACTCAATCCTATAAGAAAATTCCATTTGCTAATGAATGAAATAAAATCAAAAAAGACAAAAATGGAAAATATAATTAAAGCAAAGCCTAATATAATAATTGAGGCTTTAATTTTATGATGGGTAGTGTTAGCGTATTTTATAAGTAAAGCATTACCACTTAAAATAATAGATGAGTAGAATAAAAAAGTGGTAAGCAATACTATTTTTGAGGCAAAATCATCTGACATTAATAAATAAGTAGCACAAAATAATGTTAGTAAAACACTAATAATGGTTAAATAATAGATACTCTTAAAAATTTTCATTTCTT
>CAYQRJ010000284.1:0-3359 GCA_964419855.1 uncultured Crocinitomix sp. | reverse complement strand
AGTAAAACACTAATAATGGTTAAATAATAGATACTCTTAAAAATTTTCATTTCTTTAAATTTTAACACCAATTAAACATACATCATCTAGTTGTTCAATATCGCCTTTCCAATTATTAAAAGAATTTTCTAGTTCCTCTTTTTGTTTTTGAGGTGATAAATGAGCAATTTTAATAAATAAGTTTTTTAAAGTTTTAAGTTTAAACTTTTTACCTTTTGGACCTCCAAACTGGTCGGCATAGCCGTCAGAAAATAAGAATACACAATCTCCTTTTTCTAATTGTATTTTATGATTGGTAAATGGTTGTCTGTCATCAAATTCTCCAATAGGTTGTTTGTTGGCTTTGTATTCTATAACTTCTCCGTTTCTTATAATTATTAATGGGTTGTTAGCGCCTGCATATTCTAAAATTAGATTATTGTAATCTAATGAGCATAAAGATAAATCCATACCATCTTTTAAGTGAGATTCGCTAGCAGTAAACGTATCTACAACAATATCTGTTAATTTATCTAAAATTTTACCAGGTTCTCTAATTTTAAATTCATTAACTGTTCTTTTTAAGCCATTAAATCCAACAATACTCACAAATGCACCTGGAACACCGTGTCCAGTACAGTCAATGGCAGAGAAATAAGATTTTCCATCTAATAAATCTGCCCAGTAAAAATCGCCTGAAACAATATCTTTAGGTTTGTAAATAACAAAATAATCTTTTAAAATTTCATCCATTCTTTCGTTAGAGGGCAGAATAGTGTTTTGTATTCTTTTGGCATATTTTATTGAATCAACAATATCTTTATTTTTCTCTTCAATTTCATATTTTTGTTGTTCAACAACAGCTGTTCTTTCTTCAACAATTTTTTCTAATTTTTCATTTTGATCTTTAACCCTTTTAATACTTACTTTTATAATGATATAAATTAAAATGATGGCTGAAATAAAGTAAAGCAGATAAGCCCACCATGTTTTATACCAAGGCGGTAAGATTAAAAAATCAAAGGAGGCTATTTTACTCTCTTGTCCGTAAAAGTTTTTGGCTTTAACTTTAAAAGTGTATTTACCATCTGACAAACGGGGAAATGTTATCACATTATCAGTACTCCAATCAGACCAAGCCTCATCAATACCTTCTAAATAGGTTGAAAATGTATTTTTAGCCCCACCAACATAAGAGGGGGTAGTAAATTTAAAAGTAACTGTGTTTAAATTGTAAGGAATATCAGTATTGATAGTTTTGTTAAATTGAATAAAAGATGAAATGGTACTGTCTCCTTTTAATGAAAATTGAGAAATATAACACATCATAGAGTCTGAATTAATAATATCTACTTCTGGATTATAAGCATATAGTTCTTTTACTCCTCCAAACCAAACTATACCATTGGCATCTTTTTTAATAACGTGAATTCCTTCATTAATGGTTCTAAAAGGTTGAGTGATAAAAGACACATCTTTATTGTTAAATTCTATAAATCCCAATTCTAATTCTTCATTTTCTGACCCAGAATTTTTAAACATTACAATCCATAATTTTTCATTGTTATCGTTGTAAAATCTATGGATATAAAGATTTTGTTGATTAAAATGAGTTGAGTTGTATTGGTTTGAGAAAGGGGATAACTTATTGTCTTTTATGATGTAAATTCCATTGTCAGAGCCTACAAAAATTTGGTTGTTAAATTCGCATAGATTAAATTGAGAGTAATTGTAATTAACATTTAACCCTGTTAAATAATTAGTTTCTTGTTTTCTTGTAGTGTCAAGTATTGCTATGCCTCCATCTTTAACTGTGTAATAAACCGTATTGTTTTTTTCTATTACTTTTCTCACTTCACCAAAAGTGTTAGGGTAGCTATAAACCTCTAACTTTATTTTTTTATTGATGGGGTTGTAAATTAAAGAGCCAATACCGTCACCATCTAATCCTACCCAAATTCTGTTTTTATTACTACTAGATTGAGATAAATCCCATGCGTAAATTTCAGAGATTAAAGTAGTAGAGCCATCATCATTATAAGTGTAAACACCATTGTTGGCGACAACTAAAGTTTTTTCAGTTGAATCAGAAAAGATAAACCTTTTAATTTGAAATACATCCATTTCAAAAGCATTGGTTGTTTCAATACGTTTTCTGGTTTTAATGTTTTTGTCAGTAAATAAATCTATGTGTGTGGCTAAATTAATAGTGTTGTTTTTATCAAATATAATATCTTCAATACTAGAGGTAACGCCATCATCACTATCAAAATAACATATCGGGTTTGATAAGTCAATTAAAAATATTTCGTTATCATTGGCAGACCATAGGTTATTGTGATGGTCAAAATATAAATCCCTTACTTGCTGGTTGATTAATCCGTCAGTTTTATTAATAATTCTGATTAATCGACCTCTAAGATCAAATAAAAATATACCTTGTCCATCAGTTCCAACAGCAATCATTTTTTTTGAAACTGTAACGCAATTGATATCTAAAGAAGTATTAGCATCAGGATTAAATTCTAATAAAAAATCACCTAATTTTTTTCCTGTAGATTCAAATCTATAAGAGTTATTTTCTTCAATTATTTCCCTAATTTCACCATATTTATCAATAATGTAACTATTGTTTCTAATTGAAAAAACTCCCCTTGGTAGAAATGCGTTTGAATTCTCTATTCTTGTAAAGGTTTCTCCGTCAAAAATGGCACTATACTTTATAGTGTCAGCTTTAGAATCTATATAACAAATAACTTTATCTTTAAATAAAACCGTTTTATCAAAAAAAGCTTGTTTTTTTGGTTTTATAATAGATAAAACAGAATCATTTTGTATGGTTACTATATTGGTTTTGCTAGCAAAAATAATTTGATTATTGAGGTAATAAGCTTTCCAAAATTTTCCATAATCTGTTGTTGAATCTGAAAGTTTTTGATAAGACACTTTACCTAATTCAGAATAATAAATTTTACCGTATTCATTATCTCCACCAACATAAATGGTTCCTTCATCATCTTTAACAAATGAACGGACAGCTTGTCCGTTAGATAATTGTAATTTAGACCAATCGGTACCATCAAAAAATAAAATAGCAGAATTATTTGCTACAAAAATAAAGTTTTGGTTGTTTTGTGTGATTGCCCAGTTTTGAGCTACTCCGTGATATTCATTAGCTGAGAAATTTCTAACAAAAGGAATATGACCATATTTATAGGTGTTTTGAGCTATAATAAAGTTATGAAGCCCCAAAATAAAACATAATAAGATGATACTCTTTCTCATACGTGGTAAAGATATAATTTATTTTGGAAAAACCACTAAAGGTTTACGCTCAATTTCCCATTTAAAGTTAGGTAGAAACAATTCTTTTTCAGGTA
>CAYQRJ010000283.1:0-3389 GCA_964419855.1 uncultured Crocinitomix sp. | reverse complement strand
TTAAATAAAATTTAGTTGATGTAAAAAATAAAAACCTAAAAAGAGAAGCTTGATAGTCATTAGGTAGCCACCTCTTTTTAGGTTTTAGTGCAAGGAAATTAAAACCAGTAAGCAAAATTAATTGCTTTCTATCTTACTAAACGAACTAAAATACTAAAAGGTTGGTTGAAAATGTAAAATAATTTAAAATATTTTTTAAACAGCTAATAATCAGGGTGTAAATTTATATCCAACCCCTCTAATACTTAAAAAGTGTTGCGGTAATTTAGGATTTTCTTCAAAATGTTTCCTCAAATTTAAAATATAATTATCAATGGTTCTACTGTTTGGTGATGAGGTTTCATCCCATAATTGATTTAAAATTTCCTCTCTAGATACCACTTCATTTTGCTTTGAAATTAATAAGTTTAACAACTCAATTTCACGTTTAGATAAAGTGACTTTTCCTAAATTAGACTCAATTTCGTAAGTTTTAAAATTAATTAAAAACTGATTACCAAATTTAAAAACATCACTTAAATGATTAGTTTTATCTTGTTTTGAAAATCTATTTATCAAATTTTTTACTCTTAACAAAAACTCTTCTAAATGAAAAGGTTTAACCAAATAATCATCAGCACCTATGCTTAACCCCTTAATTCTATCATTACTTGTGCCTTTAGCAGAAATAAATAAAATAGGTACATCTTTTTCTTTTCTAATCATTTCGCAAATATCAAACCCATTTACCTCAGGCAACATCACATCTAAAATAATTAAATCAAAATCATTTTTTATTAAAGCCAAAGCTTCATGTCCTGTTTTAGCTTGAGTCACTTTAAAATTTTCTAAAGACAAATTTAAAGATAAAACCTCCATTAAACTTTCTTCATCCTCTACTAATAATATTTGTTTCAAAATGATATGTATTAAATTTATTGTTCAAAATTAATCAAAAAGAAGTTAAATTTGCAAACAATGACACAATTACATAAAGTATATATTGGAGTTGGAACTAATTTAGGAGATAAATACCAAAATATTTGTATGGCTTATCAACAAATTCTAAAACTTGTTGGAAACATCACCTCTAAATCATCTATTTACGTTTCAGAACCTTGGGGGTTTGAATCAACAGAAATGTTTTTAAATTCTGTAATTGAAATATACACATCACTAACACCTCATCAATTATTAAATGTATTAAAAACCATTGAAAAAAACATAGGCAGAACAAGAAAAACATCAACTCAATATCAGTCTAGAATAATAGATTTAGATGTCTTATTATATGACGATTTGATTATAAACAAAGACAACTTAACCATTCCTCATCCACATTTTACAAAAAGAAATTTTGTGTATATTCCATTATTAGAAATCAATAAAAATATAATAAATCCTCTAACTCTTAAAAAGGTGATAGATGAGGTGAAAATTGAAAAATTGGAAAAGTTTTTTAAAAAAACTAACTGAAATGTTTTAAAACGAAAAAAAATAACTATTATTGCAAATGAATTTAATAAATAAAAATAAATCAATATAACAATGAAAAGACAAAGTTATAAAGGATTAGCTGCATTTACAGTTGCAACAGCATTGTTGACTGGATGTAAGTTAATAGGAGATGTAGAATATACATTAGATAAAGATCCTGTTGAAATGCACGGTGATAGTGTTAGAGTAAACATTACTGTTAAAGTTCCTGAAAAAGGGTTGAATAAAAAAGCTGTAGCAGTGATTACACCTATGTTAGGTGATAAAGCTTTTCAACCTATCACTATTCAAGGGCAAAAAGCAACTGGAAATGGTCAAACCATTAATTTTAAACCAGGTGGAACAATCAATTACACAGATGTAATTCCTTATTCACCAGATTTAGAAGTTGCTGATTTAAAAGTAACAGGAACTGTAACTAAAGGTAAAAAAGAAAAAGCAATTCCAGAAAAGAAAATTGCTGATGGAACTGTTGTTACGCCATTATTAGTTCAAAATGATGACAAAACAATTTTAGCTCCAGACCAATTTGTTAGAACAACAGAAGAAGTATTTACTGGTTCTAATGGAATTCAAGTTAACTTTGATAAAGCTAAAGCTAACGTTAAATCAAACGAGTTAAAACAAGACGATATTAAAGAGTTAGAAGCATTTTTAACTGCTTCAATGTCTAATCCTAAAGTTGCTCCTAAAGCTATTCAATTAATTTCTTATGCTTCTCCTGAAGGTGAAGTTGGAAAAAACTCTGAACTAGCTTCTGATAGAGCAAATAACACAAAAACTGCTTTAGAAAATATCATTACTAAATTAGAAAAAACTCAAGATGCTACTAAAAAAACAGTAACCATGAATTCTTTAATTCAAACTATGCCTAAAGGTGAAGATTGGGAAGGATTTAAAAAAGCTGTTGAAGCTTCTGATTTAGAGGATAAAGATTTAATTATTCGTGTTTTAGGAATGTATAAAGATCCTAACCAAAGAGAAGAGGAAATTAAAAAAATGGCTAAAACTTACAAAAAGTTAGAAAAAGACATTTTACCTTCTTTAAGAAGAACTCAAATTAAAGTTGTTTATGATCAAATTGGTTGGTCTGATGAAGAATTGAAAGCATTATCGGTTTCTAACCCTGATACTTTAAATGTTGAAGAGTTATTATTTACTGCTGGATTATATGACAACTTAGATGACAAAATGAGATTATATAAAGAAGTAGTAAGACAATATCCTGAAGATTGGAGAGGTCATAACAATGTAGGGTCTATTTACTACATGCAAAATGATTTATCTAGCGCTAAACCATATTTTGAAAAAGCAAATAGCTTAAACGAAAATGCTATTACTTTAAACAATATGGGAATTATTGCTCGTCAATCTGGAGATAGAGTTAAAGCAGCTGAATTGTATAACCAAGCTTTATCTGCTGGTTCTGAAGTTAAATACAACTTAGGAATTATTGATATTCAAAACGGTAACTACGAGCAAGCTATTGGTAATATGGGTTCTGAAAATACATTTAACAAAGCTTTAGCTCAAGTGTTAAACCACGATTATGATGCAGCTATGACTACCTTAGATGCTTCTGCTGACGCTAACACTGCTATTGGTTACTACTTAAAAGCAATTATTGGTGCAAGACAAAATAACTTAGATTTACTAGTTAACAACTTAACGTCTGCCATTGCTAAAGATTCTAGTTTAAAAGCTAAAGCAGCTAAAGATAGAGAATTTATTAAATTCTTTGACAATGCCGCATTTGCCGCATTAGTTAAATAAAAATTAAAAAAATTATTTTAATCCCCAATCGTTTTTCGGTTGGGGATTTTTTTGTATATTAGTAAGGTGAAAAACATCTACGCATATACTTTTTCAAATTTTTATAATACCAACAGTATTATAAACCCTTACAATTACTA
>CAYQRJ010000282.1:0-3407 GCA_964419855.1 uncultured Crocinitomix sp. | reverse complement strand
TGACAAAATTAATTAAATTAATTTAATCAATGCAAGTATAAGGTAGATAATTACAAATTGATGAAAAACTTCAACCAAGTTTAACCGTAGAAATTTATGGAATTAGCTTTGTTTAGATGTGATACAACTTAACATTGGAAATACACCTAATAAATAGCCTCTTTTCTTACTTCTTGTTTTAACAATTTGACTTACTGTGTTTTACCTAAGAAACAATAATATAGTGGTGAATTTATGGGTTAACCCAACTGACAATTATCTATCAGTCTCACATTTCCGCAATAAGCAGCTATACAAATAGAACAGTTTTTGGTTGGAACATCAACTTTTTTTAAAGTATTGTTATCAACAATTTCAAGGTACTCTAACTCTAAATTTGAAGCATTAAACAATTCCTGCATTTGCTCATACATTTCTTTTAAGCTTCCACCATTTTCAAAAACTTCTTTACCCTTAAAAATGGTTTTACTTAAAATAGTTGCATCTTTTTTCTCCAATTCAGACAACAATACATTTCTAGAACTCATTGCTAAGCCAGATGATTCTCTTTTAATAGGGCAAGCTATAATTTCAATGTCTAAATCACGTAATTTTGTCATGTATTTAATAATGGCTACTTGCTGAAAATCTTTAATACCAAAAAATGCCGTATCGGGCTCAACAATATTAAACAATCGCTCTACCACCATACAAACACCATTAAAATGACCAGGTCTATACTTGCCTTCAAGCACTTCATCTAATCCGTTTAAATTGATTGAATATTCAGTATTATTATTTGGATAAACATCATCAACTGACGGAATAAAAACCAAATCACATCCATTAGCTTTTAATAATTCTACATCAGCCTCTATTGTTCTTGGGTATTTTTCTAAGTCTGATTTATCATTAAATTGAGTAGGATTAACAAAAATACTGCACACTACAAAATCAGTATGATTTTTGGCTTGTTCAATTAATGACAAGTGTCCATTGTGTAAAGCCCCCATAGTAGGAACAAAACCAACTTTTAATTGAGGATTATCATTCTTAAAAATTGATAATTCATCCTTCAATTGTTTAATATCTTTAATTATTTTCATTATAAATCGCTTAAAATCAACAAAACTATACTTTACAATTGAATTTTCGGTATTTTTTTTGTATTTTTGTAATCATTTTAAAAGACAAAAATTTATGGATAAGAAAAGAGTACTATTTATTTCGCAAGAAATGAAACCTTTTTTGCCTTCATCAGACGTATCGGATATTGCAAGAAAATTACCTCAAGGTATTCAAGAGAGTGGGAAAGAAATCAGAGTATTTATGCCTAGATATGGTGTAATTAATGAAAGAAGACATCAATTGCATGAAGTAATTAGATTATCAGGAATGAATTTAATCATCAATGACATTGATCATCCTTTAATTATAAAAGTAGCCTCTGTACCTCAAGCCAAAATGCAAGTTTATTTTATAGATAATGACGACTTTTTTAAACGCAAATCAACTTTTGCTAATGAAAAAGGAGAGGAATTTGAAGATAATGACGAAAGAGCTATGTTTTTTAGTAGAGGCGTGTTAGAAACTGTAAAAAAGTTAGGGTGGATACCTGATGTAATTCATTGTCATGGTTGGATGTCGGCTTTATCGGTACTCTATCTTAAAAAATTATACCATAACGAACCACATTTTGACAATATTAAAGTTATTTATTCAGTTTATAATACATCTTTTAACAAAAATTTAGGTTCTAACTTAAAAGATAAACTTAAATTTGACGGCTTAAAGGATGAAGACATTGAATTGTTAAATGAAGGTGACTTTGTTTCTTTAAATAAATTGGCCATGAGTTTAGCGGATGGAGTAATTAAAGGGAGTGAAAAATTAGATGATGAATTAGAAAGTTATTTTGAATCATTAGAAAACCCAACTTTAGAATACTATCCTGAAGAATCTTGCGTTAAACCCGTAGGAGAATTTTATGACCAAATTATTGGTGAATTAGTAGAAGAATAAAAATGATAAAAAAAAATAAAGGATACAATTGGCGGAGAGTTATTCAACTTTCCGTTAGTTTTTTGGGGCTTGCTATAATTTTTAGTGCCTGTAAAAAAGAGGTGAGCACTGTTGGTAGTTCTATTAATCCTAATGGGTTAAACGTTATTACATCAGATACTTTTACAGTAAAAACTTATTCAGTTGAATTAGATAGTATAAATACAGACGAAACCAGTGTTAGTTTGTTAGGCGCCATTAATGACCCAGAATTTGGAATTACTGATTGTGGTATTGTAACTCAAATTAGACTATCATCAACTAGCCCTAATTTTGGTGATGTAAGCCAGTTAACCGTAGATTCGGTAGTGTTATCTTTGAAGTATTCAAGTATTTTGAATTATGGGAATTTACAAGCACTTAATTTTGAGGTATATGAGATTACCGACCAATTAAATATTGATGATGAATATTATGCGTCATCTCCAATAAATACTAATGGGGTAGATTTAATTAAACCGGGAACATCTACCATTTTTCCAAATGTTTTTGGTAATGCTGTGGTAGGACAAGACACCTTATCGCCTCAATTAAGACTAAACCTTAAAACTTCTTTTGGTGATTATTTAATAGCCAACTCAAACGAAATGTCATCTAACGATAATTTCACCTCCTTTTTTAAAGGATTATACATTAAAGTAACAGATGCTTCATCTCTAGCATCTGGAGAAGGAACAGTGCTTTATTTTTCTTTAGAAGATGCTTTATCCAAAATGATGCTTTACTACACAAGCGGAACAGAACAAAAGACATTTACTTTTAACATCAATAACAAATGTGCAAGGTATAACAAAATGTCTGTAAACAGAACAGGTACTGATGTTGATTTAGTTTTAAATAATCCTGACTTAGGCCAAGAAAAATATTATTTACAAGGTACATTTATTCGTCCACAAGTTGAATTTCCTTACTTAATGGACTTACAAAAAAATGGAAAAGTTATTTTAAATTCTGCTACATTAATTGTACCTGTACAAGACTATGGTGGAGATCTATTCCCAATCTCATCAAAATTATTTTTTGGTAATGTAGAAGATAAATACGTAACTGGGTACATTAAAGATTATAACGTAAAAAAAGATTTAGTTTTTAATTATGATTCTGATAAAAAAGAATTTAGATTTATGATGACACAAGAGCTACAAGCTATTTTAGATGGAGATAAAGAAAATAAAGGATTTAGAATGTTTCCTTTAAACTTTTTTGGTTCAACCATTGAAAGAACAATTTTTAATGGAGCCAATGCTAATTTAAAAAATAAAACAAGATTAGAAATCACCTATACAACTTATTAATATGTGTGGAATTGTAGGATATATTGGAAACAAAAAAGCTTATCCAATTTTAATTAAAGGTTTAAGTAGATT
>CAYQRJ010000281.1:0-3420 GCA_964419855.1 uncultured Crocinitomix sp. | reverse complement strand
TAAATGCGCATTTAATTTAACAGCAATTAAAAACTAAAAAGATGGTCTTTTTAGTAAAATGTTAAATTAAATTTTTTTAAAAATGAAAAAATTAATTTTAAGTGCTTTAGCACTAGGTATGGTTGTGTTGTTTTCTTGTAACAAAAAACAAATTGAAGTCGTTAAACAAGAAACTACAACCAATGAAACACAAGAAGTATTAGCAAAACAAACAGTTGAAGAACCTGTGTTTATTGTTGATAAGGTTAAAAAAATGAAATACACAGACATAGAAAATCAAAACTATGAAAGTTCGCATTTTTTGATGGGGTATGAAGGAGAAAACTTAGCGTTTACATCTGATGAAGCTTTTTTAGCTTGGTGTGATGAAGATGAAAGTAGAGCAGAAATGGCTGAAAAATTGAGAGCAGGAATTGCTGAAAGAGAATGGGCTATTGAACAAGGTATAGTTGATGATGTAGAAGCAACTGAAAGATACGTCCAAGAAAAAAATGCAAACACTGATAGAGGAATGAGTTTAATTTTATACGATTATACAAATTTTTCTGGTAGTAGCGCTTATGCACCACCTCACGCACCAACTTTTTTCAACTTCAACAATAAAGCTGAATCTATGTATATGCTACCACCAGGAGCAGTAGGAGCACTTTGTTCAAAAACTTGGTATAGAGGTAAAAAAGCATGGTATTTTGCTTTTGTCGCAGGAAGTATATCTAATTTGTGGACAATAGGAATGGGTAATGATGCTGAATCAAATTTATAATAATAAATGATTGTTAAATTAAAATATAATTTTACAAGAGCTATAAAAAAGATAGCTCTTGTTTTATTTTTTATTTCTTTAGTAAATAGCTATGCTCAAACATCTAAAAATGATTCAATCAATCATATTTTTGAAGTGTCTTTATTACCACAACAATTTTATGGAAATTCTGAAAAAATAATTTACTTAAAAGCAGGGGCAAGGTTGACTTATTCTTATTTTTTATCTCAAAAGTTTTTATTATCCACAGGTGCAACCTATTATTACACGCATTCTTTGTATGGTAGTTTTGACAAAAAACATCAATATTTAATAGATTTAATAGGTAGATACTATTTAGAAAGATCTCATTTTGATTTAGGATTTCACGGTGGTAACTTACTAGAGTACCACCCCTTAGATACCGTTAAAAAAAGACCAAAAGCCATGTTTTATTCTAGTTTAGGTTTAGGGATGACTTTTGCTATAAAATCTAAATTTACTTTTGATATTGGATTAAAATATTATTATGCTTTAAACAATAACAGTAGTCAATATAAAGCTAAAAATTATTTTGAAGGAGCGCTTACTTTTGGTTACATATTAAACGGCAACAACAACCGTTTTAAACGACCTTTAAACAAATTAAAAATTAAAGAGATTTTAGTAAAAGATGTTGAGTATGTTTATGGTAGTTTAGGAGGAGCAGCATTTTTTAATAAAGGACTGCAAGATATTGCCTTTATGCCTGATATTGGTTACAGACGTTTTCTCAAGGATAAAATAAGTGTTAATGCTGGTTTTATTCCTAGTTTATACTTTTCAAAAAATGACTCTATTTATATAGGTAGTAAAGGTTACTTACCCCGTAAATTAAATACTTTTGATGTAAGTTTAGGTGGGAGGTATCATTTTGCATTTATGTATGTTGGGTTAGGTTCAAGAATAGGCACGTACTCTAATTTTAAAAATTGGAATGATTTTGATAGAAAAGTAAGGGTTAAACTTGAATTAGAATATGGTGCTTATATTAGATTAAATAATTACTGGTTGTTAGAGTATAGAAGCGGATTTTCTTTTAACACAGCAAATTTTTATAAAAATGCACCAACAGCAGGTTATCATTTTACACAATTGTTTTTAGTTAAAAAGTTTAAGTAAAATACTTTCTTCACTTATTTATCAGTTACCTTAAAATCACTAGTAAAGTGGAAAGTAATATCGGGATAATCTTGCTGAGCCATTTGTAATAAAAAAGGCGTTTCGGCTAAAAATACATAATTATCATCTTTATCTTTGGCAATGTGTTGGGTTTTGGCTCTAATAAATTTATTGAGTTGTTCCTCATTATTGGTGGTCATCCAACAAGCTTTGTAATAACGTTTAGGAGCAAAACTACATTTAGCCCCATATTCGTGTTCTAAACGGTATTGAATCACCTCAAATTGTAATTGTCCAACAGTACCTACAATTTTTCGGTTACCCGGTTGTTGAATAAATAACTGAGCCACACCTTCATCTGTTAACTGCTGAATTCCTTTGTCCAATTGCTTGGCTTTCATAGGGTCTTTGTTTTCTAACTCCATAAAAATTTCGGGAGAGAAACTAGGAATGCCTTTATATTGCAATTTAGTACCTTCACTTAAAGAATCACCAATTTTAAACGTTCCAGTATCATATAAACCAATAACATCACCTGGATAAGCGTCATCAATAATACTTTTATCTTGCGCCATAAAAGAGGTAGGGTTGGCAAATTTTATTTTTTTATCTATTCTGGAATGGTTGTAAAATTTGTTACGCTCAAACTTACCAGATACAATTCTTAAAAACGCTATTCTATCTCGGTGTTTAGGGTCTAAGTTGGCGTGTATTTTAAATACAAACCCCGAAAACTTATCGCTATTTGGTTCAACAAAACCAGTGTTAGATTCACGTCCAATAGGTGAGGGTGAAATTTCTAAAAACGCCTCTAACAACTCCTTAACACCAAAGTTATTAATAGCAGAGCCAAAAAATACAGGCGCTACATTACCTGCTAAATAATCTTTTACTTCAAACTCATCATAAACGCCTTCAATTAATTCTAATTCCTCTCTTAACGTTTCAGCCGCTTCTTCACCAATCATTTCATTTACTTTAGGAGAGTTAACATCATCAATATTAATAACATCATCACTAATATTGGTTTTATTGGCAGAAAATAAATTCAATTCTTTATTAAAAATAGTGTAAACCCCTTGAAAAGTATGTCCAATACCAATGGGCCAAGACAATGGTCTAACTTTAATTTTTAGCTCATTTTCAAGTTCATCTAACAAGTCAAAAGCATCACGCCCCTCTCTATCCATTTTATTAATAAACACAATAACAGGCGTGTTTCTCATTCGGCAAACTTCCATTAATTTACGGGTTTGCTCCTCAACCCCACTGGCGCAATCAATAATTAAAATAACACTGTCCACGGCAGTTAGAGTCCGATACGTATCCTCAGCAAAATCTTTATGTCCAGGCGTATCTAAAATGTTAATTTGTTTGCCGTTGTATTTAAAAGCCATTACAGATGTAGCTACAGAAATACCCCTCTGTTTTTCAATTTCCATAAAATCAGAGGTAGCGGTTTTTTTTATTTTATTATTTTTAACAGCACCCGCCGTTTGAATAGCCCCCCCAAAAAG
>CAYQRJ010000280.1:0-3433 GCA_964419855.1 uncultured Crocinitomix sp. | reverse complement strand
AAATCTATTATCTCTGCAAAAGCCGTAAAGGGTAATGCCAAACTCTTTGGCGTAAGATAGTTAAAATTATTTGGGGTGACATAAACATCTACACAAACAATAAACATATAATACTTATCGTTTATGTTTTTTTAGTAAAACTATTGACTTTGCTAGTATATAAAATAAATTTCAAAAAAAAATGAATAAAATCATCTTAATAATAATTTTATTAACATTCATTTCTTGCGAAAAAGAAGTTGAATTAAAATTAGACAAAGGTCAGGATAAATTAGTGGTTAATTCTCTTTTTTATCCTGACACTAATTTTAGGGTTTATGTTACAACAACCAAATTAATTAATGAAAATAAGAACACTTTTGTTAATGATGCCATTGTAAAGCTTTATAAAAATGACGTGTATTTAGAAACATTAAGTTTTGAAGGTGATGGGTGGTACACTTCTGTTGTTAGACCAGAGTATGATACAAGGTATAAAGTAGAGGTGACACAAGGAAACCAATTTGTGTTTGCCGAATCTTATGTGCCAGATTCTACTCTTTTTTTAGGAGAATATACTACAAAAACTACTTGTGAAGGAACTTATGTTACTAGTAGTACAACTTATAAACTCACAATAATTCACAATAATTCAGAGGAGAGGTTTTATCAAACAATGGAAGGAGTTTTTTTTCAAACAGAAGAAGATTACAGAAATATTTCGGACCCTTCAATTTTATCTGATTCTGAAATTGAATATAACCCTAAGTCGTTATTTTTCTCAAACAAACTATTTGACAGTGATACGGCAATTATTCATATTTCAAAAAGTCAAATTACTGAATTTGGAATTGATTGTAATTCTATTATAGGTATATCTAATTCTAATTTTTTTGTACAAACAAAAAACCTTAGTAAAGAATATTATCTATTTTTAAAAACATGGGTAATACATAAATATAATCAAAATAGTGACTTCAATATAGAAGAACCAATCAAACTAATATTTCAAGGTCAACCCATAGAAATGTATAGCAATGTAGTAGGTGGTTATGGTGTTTTTGCTGGCTTTAACAAACAACAAGTTATGTTTATTTATGTGCCTTAATAAAAAAAATATTATCGTTTTATTTGTTGTAATTTCAAATTTTATTTATAGTCAAAAAACTATTCAAGGATATGTAAAAGATATAGATAATGGCGAAAATTTAATTGGGGCAAAAATTTATAATTTGAGTAATAAAAAAGGTGTGCTATCTAATAATTATGGTTATTATAGCATTCAATATAAACTAGGGGACACTTTGCAGTTTTCGTATATTGGATATCAAACTAAGGTAATTATATCGACCAAAAATTCTATTTTAAATATTAATTTAAAATCAGATAACTTATTAAATACTGTAGATGTTATTGTAGAACAACCCTCACATAAAAAAAATGAGATAAGTACCTTAACAATTCCCATTAAACAAATTAAAAATTTACCAACCATAACAGGAGAAACAGATATATTGCGTGCCTACCAATTGATGCCTGGAGTTAAACAAGGTAAAGAAGGTACGTCTGGTTTATATGTTAGAGGTGGGAGTCCTGACCAAAATCTATTTATTTTAGATGATATGCCACTATATTATGTCAATCATATAGGAGGATTTGTGTCAGTTTTTGATGCAAATGCCATTAATTCAATGACTTTGTACAAAGGTGGTTTTCCAGCAAAATTTGGAGGTAGAACATCATCTGTTGTTGATTTTAGAATGAAAGAAGGTAATAATAAAAAAATAACAACTGAAATTGGATTAGGTGTTTTATCATCTAAGCTGTATATGGAAGGACCTATTAAAAAGGATACTTCTTCTTTTTTTATTTCTGTTAGAAGAAGTAACATAGATTTGATTAGTCGTATTTCTGATTTATTTTATTACAAAGGCAATGCAGCTTCTGGTTATACTTTTTATGATATTAATGTAAAATACACCTTTAATTTTAAAAATAAAAGTAAAATACAATTCATTTCTTACATTGGAAGAGATAGAATTTTCTTTAATTATCATTTTAAAAATAAATTTAATAACACTAATTACAAATCAAAAAACGAAATAAAATGGGGAAATAAAATGGCTCAAATAAAATACACTTCAGTTATTAGTTCAAGATTATTTAATACCACTACTTTAGGCACTTCTTTTTTTAGTTATAATACCTTAATTAATAGCACAATTAAACAAACATCAACAAATGATATTCAAGCAGAATCATCATTAAATTTTTTATCTAGCGTTTTTGACATTATTTTAAAATCAGATTTTGAATGGTTTGCTAACAATAAAAACAAAATTCAATTTGGTTTTGAAGGCATAAATCATGTTTTTAAACCTGGTGTTAGTAGCAGTAAAACAACTGGTAACATAACAATAGGAGATTCTTTAACAGGAAGTAATAAATTAATTTCTCAAGAGATAAAGTTGTATTTTCAAGACAGGATTAAATTTACACCACGTTTTTTTGCTAATATTGGGTTACACTATCAAACTTATTTTGTGCAGAACCAAACATTCATGTCATTACAACCCCGTTTATTATTCAACTATAACCTAACAAGTAATACAGCCATTAGACTTGCTTATAGTAAAATGAATCAAAATATTCATTTATTAACTAATTCAGGAACAGGCGCTCCAACCGACCTATGGGTACCTGCCACAAAAAATCTTAAACCTGAAATTAGTAATCAAATAACCATGGCTTTTGTTCAAACTATAAACAGTAAATATCAATATTCTATTGAAGCTTATTACAAACAATTAAAAAACTTAGTTGATTATAAAGATGGGGCTACATTTTTATATATTGGAGATGATTGGGAGAAAGTTGTGGTTGGTAATGGAAATGGCACTATAAAAGGTGTTGAGTTTTTATTAAAAAAAACGCAAGGTAAATTACAAGGGTGGTTAGGTTATACACTTTCTAAAAACGTACGCCAATTTGATGAAATTAACAATGGTCATGAGTTTTACTATAAAAATGACCGCAGACATGACTTATCGATTGTAGGTTTTTATGATATTAATCAACATATAACTATTTCGGCAACATGGGTTTTTACAACAGGGGCTCCAATTACCTTAGCTCAAGAAAAATATGATATTCTTATACCAGGTTTAAATTGGAATGCCCAGCCAGGTCAAGATTATATTACAAATAACATTAACACGGCTCAAATCTATCATGGTAAAAATGCTTACCGTTTACCTAATTACCATAAATTGGACATTGGCATTGTTTTGAAAAAAGAAAAAAATAAAGGGTTAAGAACATGGAAGTTTGGTTTATACAATGCTTATAACAGGCAAAATCCTTTCTTTTTATATTATAAATTAGTTGATAATGAAGTTAAATTATATCAACTAAGTTTATTTCCGCTTATTCCTTCAATTAGTTATACTTTTAG
>CAYQRJ010000279.1:0-3442 GCA_964419855.1 uncultured Crocinitomix sp. | reverse complement strand
GAAGGTTTTACCATTGAGAAAATTATTGATGAATTAATGAAATAATTTAATAAGGAATAAAGTTGTTTACTGCTTTTATTTTTAATTTACAATTATTTTATTTGGATTAAAAATTGAATTCTGCATTTTAAAAATATGTCAATTAATATTCGTTTAATTCAACCTAAAGACAATAAACCTTTAGCTGATGTCATTAGAACTGTTTTAACTCAACAAGGTAACAATGTTGATGGTACAGTATTTACAGATGATGCCACAGATAGAATGTTTGATGGTTATCAAACTGATAATTCTGTATATTATGTGGTTGAAATTGATGGAAAGGTAATGGGTGGTTGTGGGGTAGCCCAATTACTAGGCGCAAATGAAACAGTATGTGAGTTGCAACGCTTATTTTTGTTGAAAGAAGTTAGAGGCAAAGGAATTGGTCAGGCATTAATGGATAAATGTATTGATTTCGCCAAACAAAAAGGGTATCAATTAATGTATTTAGAAACCTTTCCAAATATGATTGAAGCCATAGGGTTGTATAAAAAAAATGGTTTTCAATTAATAAATCATCCAATGGGTAATACAGGTCATTTTTATTGTACCACTAGAATGATTTTAGAGTTGTAAATTATTTATATGAATTTTTCCTTTAATACTATCTATCACTATCTGTCAACAAAAAGGAAACTGTCTCTAACATTTAAAATGTTGAGAAATCTTATTTACAAACAACCCAAATGATTTAATAATCAATAGATTCCTCATCCCAACCTAAAATTTCATCAATGGTATTAAAAGATATGGCGTGATAATTAGGTCTTGCTTTAGCATAAATACTTTTAGCTAATTTCAAATTTTCAGGTGTTTTAGCTAACTCTCTGTAAATGGGGGCTAAAAATTTACGTCTCCCCACTTCAATTAAAAATTGTTCCATTGGTTCATTAATTCCTTTATAACCTGTTTTTATTGATTTAATATACCACTCCGACATGATTTCAGCATTTCCTCTATTAGAAAAATTAAAAGCATCATCTAGCATTTTCATTTTTTCAACTGGAGTGTCCTCAGGTATTTGTCTAATAAACCTCATCCATTCTTGAGTAGTCCATTTATCTTCATCAATTAATAATTCATCAGCTGTATTAACATCAGCTAAATATTTAGCTTTTTCATCACAAATTTTAAACCTGTCAGATTCAATTTTAACGCAATTGTTAGGAATACCTTCACCATACACCCATTCGTCAATATTAAAATCAACATGGTTGGGTTCTAATAAGTTTTTCTTAGCATAGTTTACAAAATCCTCTGTAGTAACAGTTTTAAATTGATAAGTATCAAAGTAACTATTTAAAAATTTATCAAATTTTTCTCTACCAACAGCCTCTTCCATAGTTTTTAAAAACAAAGCACCTTTGGTGTAGGCAATGGCTGTCATTCCGTCATCAGGATTTCTGTTGGTTAAATCTAATTTTAAATGTGTGTCCTCAGCATGACCACTACTAATCATATCATCTTTTTCGTGTAATAATTCTTGGTATTCAATCATTAATAACATATCAGAACGCTCTTTACCATAAATTTTTTCCATGATTCTATTTTCAAAATAAACAGTAAACCCTTCATTAAGCCAAAAATCATCCCAAGTGGCGTTTGTAACAAGATTACCTGACCAAGAGTGAGCTAATTCGTGTGCAATTAACGAGACTAAAGACTTATCACCAGCAATAATGGTTGGTGTAGCAAAAGTTAATTTAGGATTTTCCATTCCACCAAACGGAAAAGAAGGCGGTAAAACTATAATATCATAGCGTCCCCATTTATATTTACCATATAATTCTTCTGCAGCTTCTACCATGCTTTCAACATCTGTAAACTCATCTACACATTTATCAATCATAGCAGGTTCTGTATAAACACCTGTTCGGTTACCTAAACTGGCAAACTCTAAATCTCCAACTGCCAAAGCAATTAAATAAGAAGGAATAGGGTTGTTCATTTCAAATCTATAAATACCTTCAGCCGATTTTTCAGTTGGGTTTGTAGCACTCATTACCGCCATTAATTCTGTAGGGCAAGATATTTCGGCGCTATAAGTAATTCTGTTAGAAGGAGAATCCTGACAAGGAATCCAAGATCGTGTTAAAACAGCCTCTCCTTGTGTAAATAAATAAGGCAATTTTTTACCAGCAGTTTGTTGAGGATTTAACCATTGTAAGGCTTCAGATTCAGGAGTAGTTTCATAAATAATGGTTACCTTTTTAGTGTTGGGTTTAATATCTACTTCAAGTGGTTGTCCTAACAAATCATCAATTTCACCTAATTTATAAGTTGTTTTTTCGCCATCATCTAATAAAACATCTTCAATAATTAAGTCATGTGTATCAAAAATCATTTTAGTAGCCTCATTGTTATTTTTAATTTTATGAATAGCTCTACCTTCTAATTTTTTATTATCAAAATCTACATTTAAAATTAAATGTAAGTGGTCTGTTTTTACTTCATTAATATTTGAATACGAATGCTCATCATGAACCTCAGTTGTTTTTACAACAGTTGAATCTTGTTTTTCTGTTGAGTTTTCTATGTTGTTGTCAGAGTTACAAGAAATTAATAACCCTAAAGTAAAGATGCCAAAAATGGTTTTAAAATTCATAAAATGTTTATTTTTAGGTTGCAAAGGTACATTTTTATTACTATTACTTAATTTAATTTATACCAAACCCTTTATTTTTTCGCTAAACTAATAAAAAAAAAGCATAAAAAAAATAACCTATAAAAAATACAGATTAATCAAACTATTTTTATTAATTTGGCGGTCTTAAAATTTTTAATCGTTTAAAATGAATACAAACAAAATTACATTTGACAAAAGTGCTACGGTAATGAATCATCCTGCGGGATTATTTATCTTATTTTTTACCGAGATGTGGGAAAGATTCTCTTATTATGGAATGAGGGCTTTATTGGTATTATTTTTAGTAAGTGCCGTTGGTTTAGGCGGTTGGGATTGGACTAGAGCTGAGGCTTTAGGTTTATATGCCACTTATACAGGTTTAGTATATATTACGCCTATTTTTGGAGGTTTAATTGCCGATAAATTATTAGGTTATAAAACAGCAATTGTTATTGGAGCATTTTTAATGACATTAGGTCACGCATCAATGGCTTTAGAAACTGAAATGACATTTTATATTGGTTTAGGTTTATTGATTGTTGGGAATGGCTTTTTTAAACCAAATATTTCTTCAATGGTTAGTGGTTTGTATAAAGGTCAAGAACATAAAAAAGATGCTGGTTTTACTATTTTTTATATGGGAATTAATGCGGGTGCTTTTTTAGGTATTTTGTTGTGTGGTTATATAGGTGAAAAAGTTGGTTGGAGTTACGGATTTGGTTTAGCTGGTATTTTTATGTTTTTAGGAATGTTGCAGTTTTGGTTTGCTCAAAA